>CALFYN010000237.1 GCA_937952345.1 uncultured Acidobacteriota bacterium | reverse complement strand
GCAAGGGGCGGGTGTCGGGGTGGTCCTTCCAGCCTCGGGCCAACTCCTGGACCGCCGCATACCACACGATCCAGTTGGGGTCTGTGGATGTGGTCCGCTTGAACCAGCGTCTGGTTTCCTCCGATCGCCAGGTGTAGGCGACCCAATGCATCGCTTTCTCTCGTGTTGGGCCGCACTCCTGATACTCTTGGTAGTCCTTGAAATAGTAAGGTGGTTCCCAGCGGATCACTTGCGTTTGGAACTTGTCCAATAATGCTGCATCGGTTTGCTGGATTTCGTGGCGTTTGCGGACTTCGCTCAGGCAGCCGGCGGCGAGCATCATGTTTTCGTACTTGTCTTCGCGGCCGTCTTGCACCATGAGGAATTGGATCAGCACTTCGGCTTTGTCGGGCTTGACCATTCCCGCTATGAGGCGGAGGACTTCGTGCCACTTTTCGTCTTGCCAGTGCTCGGCGTATAGCTGCTTGAGTTCGTCGATGGTGGGTTCTTTGTCGTGGAACCAGGTGGCGCAGAAGTATTCCAGAAATGTGCGGTGGACGAAGCCGAAGTGGTTTGCGCCGTAGTGGCAGAGGATGAAGTTGCGGGCGGAGAGTTGCTCGATGAGTCTGTTGGCCTTTTCGTAGACGTCGTTGATGCCGAGTCCTTGGATATAGGTGCGGAAGACTTCGTGGAGACGCTTGCGGCTGATGAGGTTGCCGGCGAGTCCGCCTTCTTCCTGCTGCATGGCTCCGGCGAGTTCGCGGAGGAGTTCTTCTTTCTCCTGGCGGGCGAAGATGTCTTTGGGGAGGGTTTTGCTGGCGTCCCAGTCCTGGAGGAGGACGCGGCTCGCTTCGCGGTAGAGTTCGACGCGGTCGCGGGGGAGTTCCTGGTTGGCGTTGAGGATGGCCATCATGGTGAGGAGGAGCGGATTGCCGGCGAGGTCGCGGATGGCTCGCGATTCGCGGAGGGCTTGGGCGATGCGGTTGGTGAGGCGGGTGCGCTCGCCGGGGTCTGCTTCGGCGGCCTCGTACCAATTTGTGAGGAATTCGTGGACGCGGGGGTCGTCGAAGTCTTCGAGGGTGGCGTGGCGGAAGCCGGCGTTGGTGAGACGCTCGGGGTCGTAGCCGATGATTCGGGAGGTCACCACGACGGGGGCTCGGGTGTAGCGGGCGGCGAAGGCGGCGGCGGCTTCGATGACGGAGGAGCGGGTGGGGAGGTCGAAGATTTCGTCGAGGCCGTCGAGGTAGAGTGCGGCTGTACCGTCCTGGAGGCGCTGTTCGAGGGCAGAGAAGTTGAGGCCGTAGTGGGTGTGGTGGGAGTCGCAGAATTTGAGGAAGCCGTGGGGTTGCTGGGCGTACTCGCGGAGGTCGATCCAGATGGGGAGGATGGGGCCGTCTTCGTTGACCCACCGCATGGCGAGGTATTTGAGGAGAGACGTTTTGCCGGAGCCGGGATCGCCGAGGATGACGGTGAGGCGCTCGCGGCTGAGGATTTCGAGGACGGGGCGGATGGAGCTGGATTGGTAGCGCTGGCGGAGTTCTTCGAGTTCGCCTGCGGCGGGCTGGTCTTGGATGTCGTGGCCTTCTGCGCGGAGGCGGAGGCGAAGTTCGCGGGGGAGGTCGAGGACGGGGGTGGATTCGCGGGCTTCCTGGGGGACGAAGACGGACCAGAGGGCGAGGCGGCGGTCATAGGCGGAGGAGTGAATCGGGCCGAGTTGGACTGCGCCGCACTTGGTGGTGAGATAGCGGCGGTAGCCGGGGAGATCGAAGCCGGGGTCGGGGCCGGCGGCGCGTTCGAGCAGGACGGTGTTGAGGGCTTCGCGGAGGGTGGGGTCGTCTTTGATGTGGCGGCGGATGGCGCGCTCGAAGTTTTTGGCGGTGAGGGACCAATCGAAGTCTTCGGGGAGGGGGGAGAGGTTCATGCCTTCCCACATGCGGCGGAAGGGGGCGGGGTCGATGGTGCGGGGTTCGGGGTGCATGTGGGCGGCGATTTCGTGGGCGGCTTTGTTTTCGATAAATTGCTTGAGGTCGGCGAGGTGGGCTTCGGTGACGGCGGTGAGCGGGGAGGTGGCTTGGAGTTCGGCGGTGAAGACTTCGATGAACAGCTCAATGGATTTGCGGATGGCTTTGTCGCGGTCGGTGGGTTGGAGCTTTTTGAGGAGAAAGGGAGCGGCGGATTGGAGGATTTTCGCCCAAGCGATGTCCATTTGTTGATTATAGGGCCACGAAGGGAAATGACCGGCATCGGTGGAGCATGTGCCTGCACGAGAGCCGGCACATGCTCGCTGGATAGCGCATCGTTAGCGCTGGATGTAATCGACGGTGATGTAGGGGTTGTAGAAACTTGCGGCGCGGGCCATGGCGTTGAGGATCTGTGCGCCGAGAGGACTGATGGTGGGCGGCGATTGCAACGAGGCGGCGGTGACGGCGCGGATATAAGAGTCGATGGCCGATTGGGCGAGCAGGGCCTGGAGATCGCTTACCGTTTGCGGAGTCGCGGGTGCTTGGCCGGTGATGGTGGATAGGGAGCTGTAGGTGAAGAAATCGGTGGGCTGCGCGGCAGGGACGATGCCCGGTGAAGATTGCCACTGCTCACCGTAGACGCCGAGTTGGAGGTCGCTCTTGATGCCGTCCCAAAGGGAAGTGGCGATGGAGCGCACCGAGCCATCCATCATCATGAAGTTCGCACCGCCGGAGTGGGTGGAGTGGAATGCGGTATCGATGCTTGCGAAGCTGATCTTGCCGTCAGGGCCCTGCAACATGCGGAAGGTGGATTGCATCACGGAAGGATCGGCGACGTACTGGCCGGCCTGGCGGTAGAGGTTCGCCTGTTCGGCGTAGGGCAGGAGTTGCACGAGTTGGAGGAATGCTTCGGCGGCACGGAAACGGATTTTGGCGAAGATGACGCGCTGGCGTTCGGCGGCGCCGGGGATGGACTTGAACTCGATTTTGTAGGTGGGGATGCCGCCCGGGTAGAAGACCAGACACTGGGCGCCTTCCAAGCCGGTGGCTCCGGGGGCGGGGGTGGCGTCGAGAACCCAACTGCCTTTGGGGGCGGAGGGATTCGAGCCGGCGGTGATCTTGTAGCCGTCCTTTTCGCCGTTGGCGGGGAAATTGGCGGCACGGAAGACTTCGGCGAGTGAATCGGGGAACCGCTTGTGGACGTCGTGGTAGCTGTGGATGGCGAGGGAGATTTGCTTGAGGTTGTTCTGACATCTCATGCGCGCCGCTGCTTCGCGGACCTTTTGGACGGCCGGGAGAAGCAGACCGATGAGAATCGCGATGATCGCGATGACAACCAGGAGTTCAATGAGCGTGAAGCCGGAGCGGGTAGCACGGCTGTTTCTGTTGACGTGAGATGGAATCGCTAGCATCCTCGATGCCCTCCTGATTCTTAACGCGGAATTCAGGGAGGCGATCCATCACTTGTGGTTTCAACGCGCCGCCGCGAGGCGCTTCTGGGCCATGCGGCTCCAGGGGGCGGTTTCGTGCATGCGATAGCGGGGCGCCGCCTGCGCGGCTTCCACGGACCGCTGGTAGGACTGGCGCGCCTCGTCTGTTCGTCCTAGCGATTCCAAAGCAAAGGCGTAATGATAGAGCCCCTCGGGATCGTAGGGGCGGCGTTCGATGTAGGCTTCCAGCATGGTGCGCGCATCATCGTACTGTTTGGCTTCGTTGTAGAGCGCTCCGAGTTCGCGCAGGATCTCGCTCTGGCTGTGTTTCTGATCCTGCTGCATCACCGCTTGAAAATGGGCGAGCGCTTCCTTCAACCGTCCCTGCTGGCGATCGAGCCGTCCGAGTTGAAAGTGGGCGTCGATCTCATCGGGGCGAATCGCGAGAGCGTTCTGATAGCGCTTCACGGCTTCGCTGACCTGGCGGCGCTGCAAGTAGATGTTGCCCAACTGCACCTGCGCATCGGCATCGTGGGGATTCATGGCCGCCGCGTCCAGCATGCGGCGGAAGCTCTGCCGTGCGCGCAGTCCGTCGCCGATGCGGCTGAGGTCGCGCCCGAGGTACCAATAGGCCCAGAGGAGGAAGAAAGGAGAGGCGATCCACCCGAGGAGCATCCGCAGCGGTCCCCACAAAGACGCGGCTGCGACGAGGGGAATCCAGGATAGCGCGACCATGACAATCGCCGCCACGTCGCCGGCGCCGAATACCGTACGTACCGCATAGAACATCAGCATCCCGAAATAGAGCAGCGCGGCCACCACCAAGTAGAGGAACATCGTGGTGGGCAGGAATCGAACGGCGAGCAAGAGCGGAAAGCTCGCGGCGGAGAACGCCATGGCCGTGCAAGTCAGCAGCGGTGAATAATCGCGGGAGAAGATCACGCTCATGCTGCCGTGCACGTTGCCGCTGATCTTGCCGAGCAGCAGCAGGCCGGGGACGTAGATGGCGGCCAGCATCAGTAAAGGCACGTAGAAGGCGAACGGGAAGCCGGGATAGAGCGACACGGCGATCACCGCCGCGCTGGCAAACAGCAGGCTGCCGCGATCGAGCACACCGCTCATGGCGGGGACGGGATTGACGTAGAGGCGCAGCAGGAGTTGGATATTCTCAACCAACCCACATGATACAGTTTGTGCGATGGCACTATCGCGGCGGCGCATGTTGCGCCAACTCTCGCTGGCCGCTGTGGGGGCTGCGGTGCGCCCCACATTCGCGGCCGATGGCGACCTCAACATCTATTTCGGCGATCTGCACAATCACGGCAACGTGGGCTACGCGCAGGGGTCGCTGCGGCGCACCTATGAGATCGCGCGCAATCATCTGGATTTCTTCGCATTCACGCCCCATGCCTGGTGGCACGATATCCAGCATTTCGAAGGCAGCATCGAGGACAAGTGGGTGAACGGGTTCGCCGTCACCAAGGCGCGCTGGCCGGAGGTGATCAAGACGGCCAAGGAATTCGATGCGCCGGGCAAGTTTGCCGTGCTCGCGGGCTATGAGTGGCATTCCACGGGCATGGGCGATTACCACGTCATCTTCCCCGATCTCGATGCCGAACTGTACACGCCGGACACGCTCGCTGAGCTGCAGGCGTTCGTGAAGAAGCGCGGGTGCATCATGATTCCGCATCATCCGGCGGTGCGCATGGGAAGGCGCGGAGCGAACTTCGCCAAACGCGATCCGAAGCTTGCACCGCTCCTGGAGATGTATTCGGAATGGGGCAATGCGGAGCACGACCGCGCGCCGTTCCCCTACATCCGGCATACGGAGCCGGGGCGATGGACGAAGAACACACTACAATACAGGCTCGCGGCAGGCGACCGCTTCGGTGTGATTGCATCCACGGACGATCACCTGGGCTATCCCGGCGGCTACGGCGAAGGTCTGGCGGCGGTGCTCGCTCCGGAGCTGACGCGCAAGGCGATCCACGAAGCGCTGCTGGACCGCCGTACCTACGCAGTCACCGGCGACCGCATCGGGCTGCGGTTTCAATTGAACGGCAAGATCATGGGGCGCGAGTTGCCATTTGTGCGCGAGCGCTCCATGGCGGTGTCGGTGTCCGGCTGGGACCAGGTGGACCGCGTCGAGGTGTTGAAGAACAACCGCGTCATCCACCGCGATTTTCCTGTCGATCGCGTGCCTACGGCGCAGAGCTGGTCGCGGCCCGTGTTGTTCCGATTCGAGTACGGATGGGGGCCATGGCCCGCGCTCGGCATCACTCGCGTCTGCGATTGGGACTTCCGCTTTCAACTGGAGAACGCGAAGCTCGATGCCGTGCATCCCTGCTTCACGCCGGGGCCGCTCGAAGAGACGCGGCGCGACCGCATTCTGGAACGCAATGACAGCGGCGTGCGCGTGCAGTCGTTCACGGCCCTGCGCCAGCAGGTGGACGATCGCTCGCAGAAGGCCGTGGTGCTGAAGCTGCGCGGCGGTCCCGATTCGAAGATCACGCTGCAGGTGGACGTGCCGCTGAAGAAGACGGTGACGATGACGTTGCGCGAGCTGGCTGAATCGAGTGAAGTATTCTACACGGGCGAATTCCCGCGCGAATCGGCGCTGTGGAATCGGATCGTGTTCGCGGAACACTACGACACCACGTTCACGGTGAATGACATCGGCGACGGGTCGCAGGCGGATTGGTATTACGTGCGCGTGGTGCAGTCGAACGGGCAACTGGCATGGTCGAGCCCCATCTGGGTGGAGAAGCGATAAGCGAAGGACTAAGATAGACACGAGGACTCTTTACCCTATGCAAAGACGGGATGTGCTGAAATCCGCGGCTGCATTCACGATCCTGAAGAGCGGCACGCTGCGCGGGCAGAATGCTCCGAGCAACAAATTGAACATCGCGCTGATTGGCGTGTGGGGGCGCGGCACGGCCCACTACAACCTGATGAAGAACGAGAATGTAGTGGCCCTGTGCGACATCAATGACCTGCGCACGAAAGAAGCGGCCGCGCTGTTCCCGAAGGCCAAGACCTATTGGGATTGGAGACAGTGTCTCGATCAGAAAGATGTCGAGGCGGTGATCATCTGCACGGCGGACCATCATCATGCCTTCATCGCCAATTGGGCGATCAACCGCGGCATGCACGTCTATTGCGAGAAGCCGCTCGGCATCTCCGTGGAAGAAGTGCGCACGGTGCGGGCGAATTACCTCAAGAACAAAGTGAAGATCGCCACGCAGCACGGCACGCAGCGGCACGCGTATCCGAACTTCGAGCGGCTGCGCGAGCTGATCCTCGATGGAGCCATCGGCGAGTTGCAGCGTGTGCATAGCTGGGACGCGCGGCGGTTGCCGCGGCCGGGATATCCGAAGGGCGAAGGGCAGCCACCGGCGTCGCTGCATTACGAGCAGTGGATCGGGCCGTCGCCGTATCATCCTTACAGCCCGCAGTACTTCGGCGGCTCGGCTGGATTGAACTGCCTGTTCTGGAACATGTATCGCGATTTCGGCGTGGGGCAGATGGGCGACATGGGCGCCCATACGATGGACCTTGCGTGGAACGTCATCGACGCCGGCGCACCCCTGTCTGTCG
>CALFYN010000236.1 GCA_937952345.1 uncultured Acidobacteriota bacterium | reverse complement strand
GACTTCGAAGGCAATCACCCCTACAACACGCGCGGTTACGACTACGCCCTCGCCGAGTTCGACCGCACTCACACACTGGTGGCCAACTACGTCTACGAAGTGCCTTCCTGGCAGCGTCTCACGGCAAGCAAGGCCGGCAAGATGGTGTTCGGCGGATGGCAGATCTCCGGCATCTCGCAGTTCTATACGGGCGAGCCGTTCGAACTCGGGTTGGGCATTCAGGGCGTGAACGCCGCGCAACGCATTGTCGGCTCCTACAACCTGCCCGTGCGTCCCTATCGTGTCGGCGGTGCTCCCGCCAAGTCCGGCGACTTGCAGATCAACCCCGACGGATATCTTGCTCCCGCCATCGGCGACATCGGCCCCTACCCGCGCATGTACCTGCGCCGGCCCTGGTTCATCAATCACGACATGTCGGTGTTCAAGAACTTCCCGCTCGGCGACAGTGGGGCGCGAAAGATACAATTGCGCCTGGAAATGTTTAATTTCCTCAACGCGACACAGTTTGCCAACATCAATGCCGGCACGCAGTTGGTCACGCCCACCGGGGCGATCGGCAATGCCGTGTTCTCGAACTACTCCGGGCTCCGCATCACCAACAACGTCCGTCCGGCAGGGGCATCGGCTCCGCTCGGTCAGTACTTCGGCGAGTTCAACGCGGCGCGCGATCCGCGTATCATTCAGGTCGCCATGAAGGTGTATTTTTAAGGGACGATGTCCCAACGCAAACCCCGCCGCAACCCGGCGATGCATGTCGGCGGCGATTATCATAGCGTCGCCGGCGACAGCATCACATCGAAGCAGAACCTGGAGTACAACCTCCGTCACGGCGTGAAGCATCTCACCGCGCTGATGCGCCACCGTCCCGGCGGTTGGGACATGGAACAACTGAAGCGCATGCGCGAAGATTGCGACCGCGCCGGCATGCAACTCGAAGCGCTGCGCATGGACGCCGAGTACATCGGCATGCGCCCAGGCCCCGAGCGTGACCGCGAGGTCGAGGTCATCGCGGGCAACATCGCGAAGGCGGCGCAGGTGGGCGTGCGGGTGATTACCTATCATTGGACCGTGATCCCCATTCGCCGCAATCGCCGCACGCTGGGCCGCGGCGGCGTCACCTACAACGGCTTCCAACTGGAAGCCGATTGGCGGAAGCTGGAGACGGGTAAAGCGGGGCGAGTGACCCACGACGACTATTGGGAGCGCATCACCCACTTCCTGAAGGCGCTAGTGCCGGTGGCCCGCCAGCACAACGTCAGGCTGGCGTGTCATCCCTATGATCCGCCCGGCCTGCCGTTCGGCTACCAGGGCGCGGATAACTGGGATTCGCCGGGCATCTTCGACGCCATCAAACGCTATGAGGCCGTGGTTGACAGCCCTTACAACGGCTTTCAGTTATGCCTCGGGACGGTGGCCGAAGGCCTCCAAAATCCGGCCAAAGAGGTGTTGCCGATCGTCGAGTATCTCGGGCGCAAGGGCAAGATCTACCAGGTGCACATGCGCAACATTCGGGGCCGCCTGCATGGCTTCGAAGAGGTCTTCCCTGACGAAGGCGAGATGGACTTCTTCGAGATCATGCGCATTCTCAGGGACACGCAATTCGCCTACTCGATTTGCCCCGATCACATGCCACATCACCCCGATGATCCAAAGGCTCTGGAAGCCTTCGCTTTCGGGTACGGTTATCTGAAGTCACTTATCCAAGCAGTGAACTCGGAGGCCGGTTACTCCACCTCGCGCGGAGCTGTGTAGCCGGCCTTGGCGATGATCTGGTACTTGATCGGCTTGCCCTTCTCATCGGTGATCTTGAGCGGCTCATTAGTGGCCGGATTGACCAACTCCACCTTCAGCTTGCGGAACTTGCCGTCGCGAGCCTGATTGGTGGGGTTGTAGGTGATCATATACTGATTGCGCAGCGCTTCATGGATGGCGCGGAAAATGCTGGGGAACTCGCCGTAGAAGCGCGGCAGGAAGGCCATGCCTCCGGTTTCCTTGGCGAAGGTGCGGAGGTTGTTGTCGGCCTGCAGGAAGTCGAGCCGGGCAATGGGGCCAAGAAAACCACGGGCATCGAGGTACTCGCGCAGCGCCTGCATGAGGCCGAGGGCATAGATGGGTACGCCGGCATTCTGCAGCGCCCGCCGTGTCTTATCAAAGGTCAGTTTGCTGAACGTATCCACCCCGGACGAGATACAGACAATCGCTTTGCGGCCTTCGATTTCCGACATGCGTTCCGCGGTATCCACCAGCGCGTCAAAGAGGTTCGATTCCGAATAGGCGGCGATGCGCAGCCGCTGCAAGGCTTCCTGTGTCTGGCGGCGGTCCGTGGTGAAGTCGGACAAAATCTCGGGACGCAGGTCATAGGCGACGATAGCGACGTAGTCCTCGGGCTTGAGGGTTTCGACAAAGCCGTAGGTGGCCATCAGCGTTTGATACCAGGGCTCGCTCCAATACTGTTGGTAGAGGTTGCTGAACTCGATGACCATGGCTACGGTCATCGGGGCCTCACCCATGGAGAAGCCCGCGATCTTCTGCGGCACGTTGTCTTCGAGGACACGGAAGTTGCCGCCGGGGATCTTCGGGATGAAGCGCCCTTTGTTGTCGATGACGGCGACATCCACGCTGACCGTGGTTGCATCGCTACGGAAGGTGGCAAGGCCTTCGGGAAGCTTCTGTTCCCCTTCCTTCTTCATGGTGCGGGATGGGATCTTCGGAAGCTCTGCTTCTTCGCCGGGGGCCGTGCCGCCTTTTTTACGCGGACGGGCCACGGTTTCCGAAGATTCTTTCTTCGGGCCCTGGGCATCGGCGGTGGCCAGAAAGCCAGCCACTACGCATACCACAGGGATCACCAAGTATCGTTTCCAATGGAGCATCAAATCCACCCTCTCGCCAAGACTATACCACCTATTGGCGGCAGCCTCACCCTTTATAAGAGACGCACCGGACGAGATGGGGTTACGTTTGGTCTGATGCCATGACCCCGAAAGCCGGCTTATACCGCATGACTCCGGTGAAGAGATACATCTCCGGAGGAAACAGCGATGCGATTGCTTTTGCTTGGTTTCATGTTGCTGCCCCTGCAGGGGGCGGTGATCTATATGGAGAACCCCAGTTCTCCAGTGGTGGCCACCAACATTGTAGACCCGATGACCGGCGCGGACCTGGCTGGGTTGTCCGTCACGGCCAACTACTCCGGCTTCGGGATCAATGCCCTCTGGCAGGCCACCGGGGCCACCAGCGGAGCGACAGCGGCGAACCCATTGTTCTCACTCTCCCTTACGGGCAATACGGATGGGACGCTTGCGTGGCAATACACGCCGCTGGCTCCCCAGGCATTGTTGTCCCTGGTGTTGGACGGGTCGGCGGCCGGAATCTATTTCGACCGCACCAATCCGAGCCCCGGCGTGCCCGGCAGCGGTCCGGGTATCGATATGGCTTTCTCCTTTACGCCACCGCCCGGATTCGACATCTTTGTGATCTACAGCGGCCCGGTGAATTATGCGGGCTCGCCGCACGATCTGTTCACGAAGGTGACGATCCAGTTCGGCGGTAACGGTGGGGCGGCGGGATTCGCGCCGCAGCCATTCCAGTTCACGCAGGACACCGACCGTTCGGTTGTGCCGGAACCTGGGGCATCGACGATGATCCTGGCAGGCGTGGGGTTGCTGGGCGTGCAGTCCGTGATGCGCCGTTACTTGCGGTCCGCGGCCGGGCGCAAGGCGAACATGCATTGATAGCCGAGCAGGCCGGGCATCAGCTTCGTAGCCGCCCGCAGGGCGAAGTTCGTGAGTTTCATGAGTGGATTGTGGGCGGAGATGCCGAGAGCCAGTTCCACGGGCATCACCGTCATGGTTTCGCGCACGATCTCAAAGCCGGCCTCGCGGATCATGCGGCGCGCGGTCTTGCGGGTGAAGAATCGCAGGTGCGTACGGTCGAGGATGCCCCGCTCCGTGTATTCGAAGCGGCCGAGCAATAGGCTGAGGCGCACGGTGATGTTGGCCACGTTGGGCAGCGATAGAATCACTTGGCCTTTGTCGGTGAGCAGGCCGCGGCATTGCTTGAGAACCCGCTCGGGTTGCGGGAGATGCTCGATGATGTCCATCAGCAGGACCTTGTCGAAGCGCTTCTCTTCGAGTTGAGGAATGACGGCGCCGAGTCCTTCGCTCAAGTCGGCGCGCACGTACTGGCGCATGGCCTCGAGGCGTTTCGGCTTCTCGACCATGTCGATGCCGCTGACTTCGTTGCCGGCGCCCGCGATGTCGGCGGCCTGGAAGCCCTCGCCGCAGCCGACATCGAGCACACGCTGGTGCGAGCCGACCCAGCGGCGCAGGTAGTAGTGGCTGGAATAGCGGCTTTCCTTGACGGGGTAGTGGGTCCAGTATTCGGCGAACTCGGGAGATTTTTCGAGAGACTGTACGGTGCGCTTGTAGCGGAGGACGGCCTTGGTGACATCCCTGGCGTAACGCATGCCATTCACGTAGCAGATCTCTTCGCCGTAGTAAGTGGGGATGGGCACCTCGGTAATGCGGAAGCCCTGATGGTGGAGCTTGATGATGATTTCCGTGTCGAAGTGGAAGTCATCGGTCATGTGGGTGAAGTCGATCTGGCGCAGGGCGTGGAGGTTGTAGGCGCGATAGCCGCTGTGGAACTCGGTGAGGTGCATGCCGAGCGCGCGGTTTTCCATCGTGGTGAGGATGCGGTTGCCGACATATTTATACATCGGCATGCCGCCTTTGAGCGGACCACCATAGTCGCTCATCATGCGCGAGCCGAATACGGCGTCGGCTTGTCCGGTAACGATGGGGTGATAGAGATGCGAGAGGATCTCCGGGGCGTACTGGCCGTCGCCATGCAGCAGCACGACGGCATCGAAGCCCTTGTCCATGAAGTAGCGGTAGCCGGCTTTCTGGTTGCCGCCATAGCCGAGGTTCTTCACGTGGCGGACGGCGTGGATCTTGTCGTTCTGGGCGACGGACTTGTAGCCGAGGGCGAGCTCGTATGTGGAATCCTGGCTGGCGTCATCGAGGATCGCGACTTCGGCCACGTTGTCCCAGGCATCGGCGGGGATGCGGTTGAGCACCTTGGTGAGGGTGGTCACGGCATTGTAGGCAACGATGAGGATGCCGACCTTCTTGCCGTGATTGAGGGCTCGAGGATCGGGACCGGCAATGGGGGCCACCATACTTCCCGCCTTTTTTGCTGCCGCCGCTGACATGGAGAATCCCCATTTTAGCAGAATGGATTTTTTGCACCGGGGACATGTCCGCGGGCATCCTGGAAAATGGTGTCTTACCTCTCTTATTTCCTTACGCTTGGATTGTGCCTGCATGCTCAGGATACAGGTGGTGTGGGCTCGTTGCAGGGCAAGGTGACGGATGCCGCGGGGCAGCCGCGTCCGGGAGCCGAGGTGTGCCTGAAGGACACGGGGCGCTGTGTCACAGCCGATGAGAATGCGCAGTTTCGCTTCACGGAGATTCGTGCGGGCGAGTACCGGATTGAGGTTTCCGTGCCGGGCCAGCCGAAGGTGACGAGCGGGGCGATCGTGGTGCACGCCGGATTGGAAGGAAGTGTCGAGGTGACGTTGCCCGAGATCGGCGGGACGCAGCAATCGGTGACGGTGACCGAGTCCGCGTTTGTGGCTCCCGAGGAGATCAAGAGCAGCAGCTTTCTGGTGCAGCCGGTGGAGATCTCGAAGAGTGCGGGGGCATTGCAGGACGTGGCTCGCTATGTGCAGACACTGCCCGGGGTGGCGATCGGCTCGGATGACTTTCGTAACGACATCATCGTGCGCGGGGGGAGTCCGCTGGAGAACCTGTTCGTGGTGGACAACATCGAGATACCGAACATCAACTCGTTTGCGAACTTCGCATCGGCGGGCGGGACGGTGAGCATCCTGGATGCGGGGCTGATTCAGGATGTGACGTTTCTGACGGGCGGGTATCCGGCTCCTTACATCAACCGCGTGTCGAGTGTGTTGCAGGTGGCGCAGCGCGAAGGAAGCCGGGAGAAGTTCGGCGGGCGGGCGACGTTGGGCTTCGCGGGTGCAGGCACGATTCTGGAGGGGCCTATCAAGAAGGACAAGGGCTCGTGGATTGTGTCGGCGCGGCGGAGCTTTCTGGACCTGTTTACCGACGATGTTGGCTTCGGCGGCGTGCCGGTGCTGTACACGTTCAACGCCAAGGCGCTGTATGACCTGAGTCCGCGGGACCGCATCTGGGGCGTGACGATATCGGGTGTGGACAAGATCCGGCTGGGGGCGACAGAGGATAGCGATCCGGAGGAGGAGATCAGCAACTTCGACATCCGCTACAACGGGTGGCGCAGTGCGACGGGGTTCAATTGGCAGCGGCTGTTTGGGACACGCGGCGTGGGCCTGCTGGGGGTGACGCATAGCGAGGCGCGGCTGACTACTTCGGTGCGGGACTTGATTCGGAGCGGCCGGCCGCTGGACCGGACTCCCGTGGATGAACTGCTGGCGGCGAGTCCGCAGGTGTACCGCGACGATTCGCGGGAGGGCGAGAGCACGATCAAATACGACCTGACGGCCTATGCTCCGATGTTCGATAAGGTGCAGGCGGGCGGGAGTTACAAGATCTTTCAGATCCGGTATGATTCGGCGTCGCCGTTTGGGAATGATAGCCCCTATTCGAGGCAGCCGGGGCTGAATGCGTTCTCTTTGAACCGCGATTTCCGGGCGTATCAGCAGGGGGCGTATTTTCAGGCGACGCGCGGGCTGACCAAGAAGTGGAACCTGACGTGGGGCGGGCGGTTTGACCGCTATCCGTTCATTGGGCGTTCGCGCTTCAGTCCGCGGGTGGGGCTGAGCTACCGCATTACGGACAAGTTGTCGTGGCGGGCCACTTACGGGACGTATTATCAGCAACCGTTTTTCCTCTTTCTTTCCGCCTTCGATGAGAACCGCGGGTTGACGCCGTTCCGGGCGGATCACTGGGTGACCGGGTTTACCTACGTCGCAAGCAGCACGCTGCGGTTCACGGTGGAAGGCTATGCGAAGGACTACAAGGACTACCCGGTGGCCTTGCAGTTTCCATCGTTGTCGCTGGCGAACCTGGGCGATACATTTAACGTGCGGGATACGCTGTTTCCGCTGACCAGCGCGGGACGTGGCCGCGTGCGCGGGTTGGAGTTCTTCGTGGAGAAGAAGTTCTCCGAACGGTGGTTTGGACAGGCGAACTTTTCTGTTTCGCGGACGCGGCATGCGGCGCTGGATGGCGTATACCGGCCGGGGAGCTTCGACTATCCATTCATCTTCAATGCCGTCGGCGGGTACCGTTTGACGCGGAAGTGGGAGCTATCCACGCGGCTGGCATACCTGGGCGGACGGCCCTACACGCCGTTCGATGCGGCGGAGTCGACAGCGCAGCAGCGGGGAATTTTCGATTTAGCGCGGGTGAACGGGGAACGGGCCCGGGACTACGTCCGGCTGGACCTGCGGGCGGACCGGACGTTCACTGTGCGCGACAAGCCGCTGCTGGTGTTCATCGGTGTTCAGAATGTGCTGAACCGGAAGAACTTCGCCGGTTATACCTGGAATCGGCGGTTGAACACGGAACAGTTCAATGAGCAACTGGGTGCATTTCCGCTGATTGGGATGGAGTGGCGGTTTTAGGCTGCCTTTCCGAGGACGGGCGGGGCGTTACGGCCGCAGCAGCGCTTGTATTTGTTGCCGCTACCGCAGGGGCAGAGGGCGTTGCGCGGGGTTTGGTGTTCTTCTGCATCCACGGATTCATCAGTCGATGAAAGTGATGAATTGTGATGAATTTCATGTGCCGTCTCGGTGGGGAGGTCCTTGGGCGCGGCTGATTTCGGGTTGGATGCGGCGAATTTGATGATGGACATGGCGGTGCGAAGGCGCAGGGCGGGTGGGGCGGACTCATCGAAGAGGATATGGCGGAGGATGGCGATGGAGGGGCCGGCAAGAGCATCCATCTGCTCGCGAACGGCTTCGATGCGGGCTTGTTTGAGGGCGTCGAGGGCGTCGCGGAATTCGGGGATAGTGCGGCACCAGTGGTGGACGGTGGTGCGATGAATGCCGGCGGCATCGGCGGCCGCGGTGACGCTCAGGCCGGAGGACAGGGCCTGGAGGACGTCGAGCTGCTTCGGGGTGAGGGACTGCATGGCTGATTCCTGTGTGTAATATATCATAAAACAAAGCAATTTTCTATTTAATTTATTTTACTTTAATGTGTTGTGGTTGGCCGCAAGGGGTATTTCAGGCAGAGGTGGAAGAATGGTGTAAGATGGTTCGTCAGTTGCAGAGGAAGCCATATGGAGGATGTTCCCCGTTCTCTCACAGAACTGTTGAACTGCTGGCGCGCCGGAGGTGAAATTGGTGGCGAGTCTGTTTTTCGTATCGCCTACCAGCATTTGAGAATGTGCGCGGCGAATCTTCTACGTTGTGACGGGCTGCGTCCTGCAATGCAGCCTACAGAACTCGTCAACGCCGCGATTCTGAAGCTGGGCAGGCCGGCGGCGCCGATTGTCAACCGCTGGCAGTATTACGGAATGGCTTGTATCAACATGAAGCGCATTCTGATTGATGCCGGCCGGCGAAAGCGAGTGCGGGCGCGCTTTGAGGGGGATCTGCAGACGATGCTGCCGGCGGCGAGCGTGCCAGATCTACAAGAAAGCACAGCGGTGAGGCTGGCCATTGAGGCGCTCAGGCGCCACGATCCGTTGGCGGCAGAAGTCCTCTGGATGTTGAAAGTGGAATCGCGGACGTTGCGCGAGGTGGCAACGGCGCAACAGCGTGAATTATGGCGGGTTTCCCGGGATTTTAAGTTTGCGGTGGAATATCTGCGCCACCGGTTGGAGTCGCCGGCGCCAAGGGTCCGCTAAGGCGGCTGGCTAATTCTTGTGACCATTGCAGTATTTTCTGCGGACGCTCCTGGGGGAAAGGATTGAGCGCTGCGGCGATCATCGATCCCGCATCCGAAGATATCAGCCGTTCGATCTGCTGACCCAGCTTTTCTTCAAAATCGCGGTCGAGTGGGGAAAGTCCAGAGGTCGAGAACATTGTTCCCTTAATTAGCTCGAAGATGATCACTGCGCAAGCATAGATGTCGCTTGCTGGCGAGTAGTTGTGGGTGAGGCACTCGGGCGCGAGGTAGTCGATCGTACCAGCGAGGGAATGGGAAACGGCAGGGTCTTCGTCGAGTCCGAGCAAGCCACATGCGCCGAGGTCAACCAGAACCAGGAAACCATCCGGGCGGATGATGATGTTTTCCGGCTTGAGGTCGCGATGAATGACTCCGGCCTGATGCAGTGCACTAACGGCCTCACCGAGGTTCCGGATGAGACTGGGTAGCTTGCCAAGGGGATAGGGTCCGCTACGTAGGACATCGCGAAGGGTTTGGCCGTTGACATGGTCGAGGACCAAGCATGGCTCACCGGTGGGGCTCACCCAGGAGTCGAGCAACCGGACGATCATCGGGTGGTTGATGGAGTGAAGGGCGGCGACCTCGTGGGCGAACCGTGTCCGGACCCATGCCGCATCCCCCGCGCGCGCGCGAAGAACCTTGACAGCCACCGGGCGACCCATCGTTGTGTCGCGCCCCTCGTAGACATCCGCAAAGCCACCGGCTGAGATCAAACGTACCAAATAATAGCGGTTGCGGAGAGTGTGGCCAGAGAGATCAGGGAGAGGCGGTGGATAGACGCCGTTGGAACGGCTGAGTTTCCAGTCGAACTTTGCGCGGAGCAACCGGTAGCGGATGTAGTCTCTCCGACGATACATCCAAGTGGCGACGGCGAGGATGGGAAACAGCGGGAGCCATGGAAGCCGTTGCCACCAGGGCGAAGGGCCGAGACGGAAGCTCTTACTCCAGACAGCGTTGGAGTGAGAGAATTTTACTTCCAAACGATAAGCGCCGTTTGGAAAGCCGTCAAGCACAATCCGTCCGTCACGGGCCAGACGCCAGTCTTCGAATAGGGGGAAAAGGCGGTAGCGCAGCGGTTGCCACAGGTCCGTTGGGGCGCCAGTCCTGGCGAAGTGGATGGCGATGGTGCGAGGCGAGGGATCCCATTGATCAGGTATGCGGTGCGATGACTGATCACCGGCGACGACCTGGGTCAAACGCGGTAGAGTTCGCGAGGGGATGAACCAGGCATTGTTGGGTTTGAATCGAGCGATGCCGTTGCTCGAAGCAATCCATATGTCGCCGTCGCGAGGCTGGATGAATCCGAACTGCGCTGCCTCTCCACCGGTATCGAGGTAGAGCCAGTCCTGCGGCTGGAAGTGGATTCCATCGGAGACGAATACGCCGCTCTTCGTTCCGCGCCAAACCCAGCCGCGACGATCCGTCTTGAGGAAGTAGGTTTCCGGGGGAGCAAAGCCTTGTGCAAGGGTGAAGCGGGAAAGGTGGCCATCATGGAGCCGGGAGAAAAAGCCTTTGCTTCGATGAGCGATCCAGAATTCTCCAGGTCTGCGGGAGGCGAACGAGCGAATGTCGGGAAGTTGCCCGGGTAGCGAAACGCGTTCCCATATCCCATGTGGATTCAGGCGCGCGATTCCGGCGCAGTAGCCCACATGGAGTTGCCCGGTCGAGTCAAAGTCGAAATCGACGGCGTGTGTGCCGCAAGCATCCATGTCGGGCAAGGAGAGTGGTTGGAGTTCGTTGTCAGTGAGTTCGAGCAAAGCATCTTTGTGTCCAAGCAGAATCCTGCCGTGTGGAAGCTGCACCATTTTGCGGAAATCGCTGCGCAGGCCGGGGAAATCGGAGCCCAGGACGATGGATAGAATATGACCTTTCGGGGAGAGGTGTGCCACGCCCTGTTTGCGGATTGAGGCGAGAAAGCCGCCGCTGGCGAGTTCGAACAAATAGGCGTACTCGTGGCGGTCACCGAATGGGATCCAGCGCCGGGTGGTATTGTCGAGACGGAAGAGGCGCTGGTCGGTGACGCCAATCAAATCACCAGTGCGAGTGGCCAGGATCTGGACGGGGGTAGCACCCTCGAAGGCGGAGAGGTTCCAGGTCTCCCAGGCATCGTCCTGAAGGAGTTCCCACAGGTCTCCCTCGGGACTGGCGGCCCAGAGGCGGCGGCCAGGGGCTTCGTGGAGGAACAAACGATCGGCGATAGGCAGATGGAAAGACACGGGTGGTGCCAGACCGCGGATCTCAGTCCCATCGTGAATCCACAGTTGTCCAGAGCGTCCCGGAAAGACGTCACGCTCAGGGTGGGTGGGGGGGCGGAATGCGCCAATTTTTGTTGATCCGCGAAAGCCGTCGCCCTTCTGCCTGTTCACTAGCCACGTTACTCCACCAGTAGTATCGAAGGCGTAGAGGGCTTTGAACGATGGCTGAGGGTGCGGAATACTCAGCAGGGTCATCCGATCGGGATCCAATTGATACAACGACGATAGACAAGCGACCCAAAGGCGAGCGTGGGAGGATGTCTTGGAGTATCCGCAATCGAGACCTCTCTCTAGAAGGACGGAAGCCTCGGGTGATTGACCGCCAAGTCGGACAAACGATCTTGGGTAGTTCGAGGTAGAGGGGACGACAGGGTGGACAATCAGGTGCGGTCCG
>CALFYN010000235.1 GCA_937952345.1 uncultured Acidobacteriota bacterium | reverse complement strand
CGATTCAACCCGGATGGTTTCCACGCGCACGCCACACCATTGCATCAGGCGGCGCTCGCGGGCAATACGGAGATGGTCCGACTGCTGGTGGAACGTGGCGCCAGACGCGACATCGCCGATACCGTTCATCGCAGTACGCCGCTCGGATGGGCGGAGTGGGCGGGTCAGACAGAAACTGCCACGTACATCCGTTCACTCGGCTAAGGAAAGCGCTACAGTCATCGTTAGAGGTACCCTCTATGGCTACTCATGTTTTGCCAGTCTCCGGGCTGTTTGAGCGTGGGGAAGACGGAGAACGCGCAGCCACTCTCCTGCGGGAGAAAGGCTTTGAAAAGATCGCCATGCGCCCACTTCAGGAAGTGAATCTGCGGTTGCTTCCGATGACGGACAAGGAAACCAAAGAAAAGATGTACCGCACACTGTTCGCCGCGCCGATCGGCTTTGTGGCACTCGGTTCGGTGGGGTTGGTGCTGGGGAGTACGATCCGCTTCGAATTGGGGTTGGCCGCCGGCCTGCTATTGGGCATGCTTGGGGCGCTGATCGCCATTGCCTGGATGGATCGCCCGCCCGAGCGTTACCGGCGTTACATGCAGGAAGGCGGCGTACTGCTGACCGTGGAGTGCAATCCCGAGGACGAGGACAAAACCACCGGCCTGTTGCGAAGCACGGGAGCGGTGGAGATCGAAAAGACAATCCACGCGATTTAGCAAAGAACGAAAAATCTGTTACGCGCGATGGGTGCAGCACGCCGCCCGTGGGATCGACGTAACCATTCCCCCCGGCGAACGTCTTCCAAAGTCGGAGCGATTTGACATAAGGCTGCCCTGTTCTTAAGATGTAGGATGCAACGCCATCCTACGCCAAAATCCGGCGAAGGCAGATCGCTGGAACGTCATTGGCACGGCGTCGATTAGTACTTTCCTTTTAACCAACTATGATCAAAGTAGAAGGCCTCACCAAGCGGTACGCGCGCAATGTTGCCGTGGACAACATCTCGTTCGAAGTTGAGAAAGGCCAAATCGTTGGTTTTCTTGGCCCGAACGGCGCAGGCAAAACAACCACCATGCGTGTGCTCACCTGCTTCCTGCCGCCCACCAACGGCAAAGCGGAAGTAGCGGGATTCGACGTGGTCGACAAGCCGATGGAGGTAAAACGCCGCATCGGCTATCTGCCGGAAACGCCGCCTCTCTACCCGGAGATGGAGGTCGTCGAATACGTCGAGTTTGTCGGGCGGCTGAAAGGTGTTCCCAAGAGCGACCTTGCCCGCAAGGTCAACGAAGTCTGCGACCGCTGCAACGTCGGCGATATGAAGAAGCGGCTGATCGGCAAGCTTTCCAAGGGCTACAAGCAACGTGTGGGCCTGGCCAGCGCGATCATCCACAACCCGGACGTGCTCATTCTTGACGAGCCCACCGCCGGCTTGGACCCGGAGCAGCGTAAGGAAACCCTCGGCCTCATCCGCGAACTGGCCGGCGAACACACGATTATTCTCAGCACCCATATCCTGCCGGAGGTGGAGTCCACCTGCCAGAAGGTGATCATCATTTCGCGGGGCAAACTGGTTGCCACCGATTCGATGCAGAACCTGAACAGCAGACTGCGTGGAGCGGAACTGGTTTCCGTGGAAGTGGAAGGCCGCGGAGGTGACATAAGCCGGGAGGCCGTGCAGCAGAGGCTGGAGCAGATCTCCGGCGTCAGCAAGGTTACCTATCGCGAATCGCGTCAAGGCCGGCTCCTCTTCCATGTGGAGAGCATGCAGGGTAGGACGGTGCGTCCGGATATCGCCCGCAGTGTCGTGCAGGCCGATTGGAATCTGACGGAACTGCACAGCGCCGGCTTGAGTCTGGAAGAGATCTTCCTCCAATTGACCGCATCGGACAAGGCAGCCTCGGGAGGTGCCCAGTGAGCAACATCTGGATCATTAGCAGAAAAGAACTGAAGGGCTATTTTGCGTCGCCCATCGCCTACGGCCTGATGGCCTTTTTCGCGCTGATCTTCGGCTACTTTTTCTATGCCGCGGTGGCCATCTTCGTGCTCCGCAGCACGGACCCGATGATGATGCAGCGCGGAATGCCCATGGATGTGAACGAATGGGTGGTCCGTCCGGTCATGATGAACGTCAGCGTGATCGGTCTCTTCATTATTCCGATGATCACCATGCGGCTGTTCGCCGAGGAAAAGAAGTCGGGAACCATCGAATTGCTGGCCACATCGCCGGTGAAGGATATCGAGATCATTGTTGGCAAATGGCTGGCGGCAGTGCTGCTCTACGGAAGCATCCTGCTGCTGTCCACGGTGAACCTGGCGATCCTCTTCATGTACGGCAGCCCGGAAGGCAAGCCGATTCTGGTCGCCTATCTCGGGTTATTGCTGCAGGGCGCATGCCTCCTGGCGATCGGAACGTTCATCTCAAACTGCACGAAGAACCAGATCATCGCGGGCGCGGGAACGTTCGCGGTATGCCTGCTGCTGTGGGTGCTGGATTGGGTGGGAGCCTACGAGACATCCACCTTCGGCAAGATGATTTCCTACATGTCGGTGACCAGCCACTTCGAAAATTTCGCGAAAGGCGTGATCGACACCAGGGATCTGGTCTACTACGGGACACTCACCTTCTTTGGGCTGTTCCTGACATCCCGGTCGATGGAATCGCTGCGGTGGAGGGCGTAAATGGATAGCAACTGGATGAAAACCCGGCAAACGAAGTACACGGCGTACGTCACCATCTACATTGCCGTGATCGTCGGCGTTCTGGGGATGGCCAACTGGTTCTCCTCGATGAACAGCAAGTCTCTCGATCTGACCTCGAATAAGCGGTTCAGTCTGGCCGACCAGACGGAGAAGGTGGTGAAGGGCCTCAAGACCGATGCGAAGATTTATTACTTCGACAAAACCGCCGATTTCCCGCGCGCGAAAGATCTGCTCGACCGTTACGATGCGCTTTCCGGCAAGCTGAGCGTGGAGTACGTGGACATTGTCAAGAAGCCGCAGGTGGCCAAGCAGTACGGCATCCGCAATCTCGGCGCCATCTTCGTGGAAGCGAACAACAAACGCGAGGAAGCGCGCAGCCTGTCGGAAGAGGAAGTTACCTCGGCGTTGATCCGCGCCCTGAAGACCGGCGAACGCCGTGTCTGTTCGGTCATCGGCAGCGGTGAGCATGGCTTCGACGACAACTCCCCGCAGGGCGGATTTTCGCGCCTGAAAGAGCTGATCGAGCGCAACAACTACAAGACGCAGTCCATCCGATTGGTCGAGACGCCCGAAGTTCCGAAGGAGTGCACCATTGTGATCGTGGGTGGACCACGGTTCGATTATTCGGATCCCGCTATCGGCGCGTTGGCGAAGTTCTATGCCGAAGGCGGCCGCGTTCTGGTGGCGCTCGACCCTCCCATGCAGTTGGGCAAGGAAACGATCTCCGAGAACGAGAAACTGATCAAGCTGCTCGGTGAATGGGGTATCACGGTGGAGCGGAACCTGGTGCTCGATACCAGCGGCGTGGGACAGCTCTTCGGTTTGAGCGAAGTGGTTCCCCTGGTGACCAGCTACGAAAGCCACATTATCGTCCGCGATATGCGGGAAGTGGCCACTGCATTTCCGTTGGCTCGCTCACTCGATGTCAAGACCGGCATTCCCAACGTGACCACGGAAAAGCTGTTTTCGAGTTCTCCCAACAGCTTCGCCACGACGAACCTGAAATCGGCTGAGATCAAGATTGACACCAAGAACGACAAGAAGGGGCCGCTGCTGCTGGCCGCTACCAGCACCTACAATCCGCAGAAGGAAGGCAAAGGCATCGGACGCGCCGTGGTGGTGGGCTCTTCCAGCTTCATGAGCAACAACATCCTCGGCTTTAACGGCAACCGCGACCTGGCAATGAACATGTTGAACTGGCTGGCCGCGGATGAGGATCTCATCTCGATCCGGCCGAAAGATCCGCAGGATCGCCGGCTCAGTCTCACTCGCCGGCAGATGCAGTTTGTGTTCTACTCCAGCGTGTTTCTGATACCGTTGCTCGTCATCGGTGCCGGAATCAGCGTTTGGTGGAAGAGGAGATAACAGCGATGCAGATTCGCGGATTACTCGCCGCGCTGGTCCTGCTGGCAGTGCTCGGCGGAGGAGTCTGGTATTCGAATAAGCGCAAAGCGGAGGAGGAGAAGGAGGGGTCCAAGGACGCTCCGAAGATCCTCAGCGTGCCGGAAGATCAACTGACGCAGCTGGAGATCCAGCGCGCCGACGGCAAGAACACGACCCTCAAGAAGTCCGACAAGTGGCAGATCACCGTGCCGGAGCCGCTACAGGCGGACCAGGATGCGGTAGCCTCCATCGTCACCGCCGTGGGCAGCCTCAACGCCGATTCCATTGTGGATGAAAAAGCGGGCGACCTTTCCACCTACGGGCTGAACTCACCACAGGTTGTAGTGGTGGCGACAAAGAAAGATGGCAAGTCGGCCACGCTGAAGATCGGCGACGAGATGGCAACGGGAAGCGGTTTCTACGCAATGATCGAAGGCGATCCGCGGCTGTTCACCATCTCCAGCGTCAACAAAACTTCGTTCGACAAGACCCCGCTCGATCTGCGCGACAAGCGCCTGGTGGCGTTCGACGCCGATAAGTTGTCGCGCGTCGAACTGGCCGGTAAAGGCACACCCGTTGAGTTTGGCAAGAACGCCCAAAGCGAATGGCAGATCGTGAAACCGAAGCCGATGCGCGCCGACAATTGGGCCGTCGAGGAACTGGTCCGAAAAATCAAAGAAGCAAAGATGGACGCTTCGGTGAGCGAAGAGGACGCAAAGAAAGCCGCCGGCAATTTCTCCTCGGGCACACGCATCGCCGTGGCCAGGGTGACGGACGCCGCCGGCACGCAGGAGATCGAAATCCGCAAGAAGGACACCGATTACTTCGCCAAAGGCTCGGCTGTTGCCGGCATTCACAAAGTCACCACGGAACTGGGCGAGGGGCTCGACAAAGGGCTCAACGATTTCCGCAATGGCAAGCTGTTCGAGTTCGGATTCAGCGATCCGACCAAAGTGGAAGTGAAGGGTGCGGACGGCCAAACCAAGGTGTACGCGAAATCGGGCGAGAAGTGGATGCGCGGATCGGAAGCGATGGACTCCGTCAGCGTGCAATCCTTTATTGACAAGCTGCGCGATCTGTCCGCGGTGGAGTTCAAGGAGTCTGGATTCGGCACACCGGTACTTGACCTGCGAGTGACTTCGAAGGACGGCAAGTTGGTCGATCACGTGCAAATCTCCAAAGGCCCGGGCGCCGATGCGTTCGCCGTGCGCGTCAACGAACCGACGGTGTATCAGATCTCGGCCGCGGCGTTACTGGAGTTGGAAACCACTGCCGCCGCCATACGCCCGCCGGCGCCACCGGATACCAAGAAGAAGGACGAAAAGAAGAAGTAGCGCAGCAAGTGAACGCATTACTCACGGACCTCTACCAACTGACAATGGCCGCGGGCTATTTCGAGGCTGGTAAGACCCGCGAGTCGGCTACCTTCGAATTGTTCGTCCGGCGGCTTCCCCTCAATCGCAATTTCCTGATCTGCGCGGGGCTGGCGCAGGCCGTCGAATATCTCCTGCAATTCCGTTTCACGGCGGAGGAAATTGCTTACCTGCGCGGGCTGCCGCAGCTCTCCAACGCCAGTCCGGAATTCTTCCAATACCTGGCTGATTTGCGCTTTACCGGAGACCTATTCGCCGTTCCAGAAGGAACCCCGGTGTTCCCGGGAGAGCCGCTGTTGACCGTGCGAGCCCCGCTCGTGGAGGCGCAGATCCCGGAAACATATCTGCTCTCCACCATCGCCTTCCAGACTCTCATTGCCACCAAGGCAGCGCGCATTGTGGAGATCGCCGGCCCGAAATCAGTGGTCGAGTTCGGAACGCGCCGCGCCCACACTCCCGAAGCTGGTGTGCTGGCCGGCCGCGCCGCATACATCGGCGGATGTATCGGCACCAGCAACACCCTGGCGGGAATGCAATTCGGGATCCCGGTGTTCGGCACCGCCGCTCACTCGTGGGTGCAGGCATTCGACCACGAGTTGGAAGCCTTCCGCAGCCTGCAGCAGCTACTGGGCCCGAATACGGTCTACCTCATCGACACCTACGACACGCTCGAAGGCGCGCGGCGGGCTGCATCGCTGGGCAAGCCGATGTGGGGTGTGCGCATTGACAGCGGAAACCTCGTCGAGATGTCGAAGGCGGTGCGCCAGATTCTCGACCGTGCCGGATTCTCTGATGCGAAGATCATGGCCACCAGCGATCTGAACGAGTACAAGATCGCCGAGTTGCTCGCCTCGAACGCCCCCATCGACGCCTTCGGAGTGGGAACAGACCTCGCCACTTCCGCCGATGTTCCCAGCCTCAGCGCAGTTTATAAAATCGTCGAGTTGCGCAGGGGCGAGGAGCGGCGTTACACCGCCAAATTCAGCGAAGGCAAGCGCACGCTTGCCGGCGCCAAACAGATCTTTCGGTTTGCGGATCACGATGTGGTGGGGTGCAGTTGGGAATGCCTGGGATGCAACAGCGGTTCAGCCACGGAGGCGCTCTTGCGGCCCGTGATTCTGAACGGGAAGCTGGTGGAGCCGCTGCCCGATTTGCCGAGCTCCCGAGAGCGTTCGCTCGATCGGGTCAATCGCCTTCCGGCCCCGCTGCGCACGCTGTTCGAAGCCAAGGATGCCTGGCCTGTCGAATACAGCAAGGAGCTGCTGGCGTTGAACGCCCAGGTTCAGCGATCCTTGGAGCAGGAGGAGAGACCATGAAGACCGTGTACTTCGACGTCGACACCCAGATTGATTTTGTGTATCCGGCTGGGGCGTTCTACGTCCCCGGCTCTTCCGCTCTCATTCGGCGCATCGCGGCCCTCAATCATTTCGCCGCCAGTCAGGGTATGCCGCTCGTCTCCACAATGGACGCGCATGCGGAGAACGACCCAGAGTTCCGTCAGTATCCGCACCACTGCGTTGTCGGTACGCCCGCGCAAGGTAAGCCCCAAATCACCCTTCTGGATAAACGCGTCACAGTGCCCAGCGCGGCAACCAGAGTTGTCTTGGGAGACGCCCAGCAAGTCCTCCTGGAGAAGCAGACCATCGACTGTTTCACGAATGCGAACCTCGCCACGCTGCTCGAGCAGTGGAATGCCGGCCGCTACGTTGTGTACGGAGTGGTGACGGAGATCTGTGTGCGAAAGGCTCTCGAAGGATTGCTGGCCACGGGAAGAGAAGTGGTACTGGTGCGGGATGCGGTGCAAAGCATTGATAGCACAGCATCCGAGGAGATGATTGCCACTATGCGCGGTCAGGGTTTGAAGGTGGCGGTGGCGAGTGAGGTGATGACGGCTCAGTGATTCGCGACAGATTCTCTGAAACGTACATGGGCCGCCGCGCGTCCTGATATACTAGAGACGAAGTCGAAACACGCGAAGTGGGCGAAAGCCCACTTTTTTGTTCTAGGAATGCCTTCTATTTTGAAACAGACCGTCCATGCAAAGGTGGTGGAAATCGCCGAAAGGGTCGGTGTGTCCGCGGGAATCGAAATCGTGGATGTGGAGTTGTTGGGCGGCGGCGCCAGCCGTCTCCTGCGCGTTTTTATTGACAAGCCGGAAGGCGTCACCCATTCCGATTGCGAGCTGATATCCGACAAACTTGGTGCGATTCTGGACGCAGAGGATGTCATCCCCGGGGAAGGCTACCATCTGGAAGTTTCCTCTCCTGGAGTGGAGCGGAAACTGAAAAAGCCCCGCGACTTTGAGCGGTTCGCCGGCCACAACGTTGTGGTTCAACTTCGGAACCCGGTGGATAGCCGCAAGAAATGGGAGGGCGTTCTGGCCGGTATCGACGGCAATGTGATTCGCCTCGAGGCTTCGCCAGGCAATGTCGTTCAGTTTCCCCTGGAAGACGTTGTTCGGGCGAACCTCAAATATAAGTGGTAACTCCCCGCGTCCGAAATAAATACCCAGAAGCTTAAAGAAGGAGTCAGCCTTGGATACGCTGTTGCAGCACATCGAGCTACTAAGCAAGGAGAAGGGAATCGATCCGCAGATTGTTTCCGATGCGGTGAAGGACGCTATGCTTGTGGCCGCTCGCAAGCACTTTCGCACCAACGAGGATCTTGTCGCGGAATTCGACTCGCAAAAGAAAGGTGTCTCCATCTACTCTGTTTATAAGGTGGTGGAGGAAGTGCAGGATCCCATCCACGAGATGCTTCTGGCCGATGCCGTGCGCCACGATCCCAATGCCGCTGTGGGATCCGACCTCCGCATCTACCGTTCCACCGAATCGCTGGGCCGCATTTCGGCGCAAACCGTTCGCCAGGTCATTCTGCAAAAGGTGCGCGAAGCCGAACGTGAGGCGGTCTATTCCGAATACGCCAACCGCGCTGGCGAATTGGTCAATTGCATCGTAAAGCGCATCGAGGGGCAGGATCTCATCTGCGACCTCGGCAAAACCGAGGCGCGTCTGCCGAAGAAGGAACAATCGCGGCTTGAGAATTTCTCCATCGGAGACCGTGTCCGGGTGGTGATCAAGGCCGTGGAGAAGACCGGCAAGAACGCCGGACTCATCGTGTCCCGGGCAGCGGCCGAACTGGTGGAGCGTCTATTCGAGCAGGAAGTGCCGGAAATTTACGATGGCACCGTCCTGATCAAGGGCTGCGCCCGAGAAGCCGGAGAGCGAACCAAGATCGCCGTCATCAGTCGGGACCGCGATGTCGATAGCGTCGGAGCCTGCGTCGGAATGAAAGGAATGCGCGTGCAGTCCATCATTCGCGAACTGAGAGGCGAAAAAATCGACATTATAGAATTCTCCGAGGATCCCGTAGTCTTCGCCACGCACGCCTTGAGCCCGGCTAAGATCACGCGTGTCACGGTGTTGAGCGGCCTCGACAAACACATGGAAGTGATCGTCGACGATAGCCAGCTTTCCCTGGCCATCGGCAAGAAGGGTCAAAACGTCAGGCTCGCCTCGAAGCTGTTGGGCTGGAGAATCGACATCAAGAGCGAGGAGGAGAAGCGCCAGGAGGTCGAATCCGCCATGGCGGCGCTCACCATCCCCGGAGCTCCCGTGTCCATCCTGATCGATCACGGTCTTGCCGAGCCGGTTCTCGAAAGACTGCTTGAGGCGGGCATACCAACCGTGGAGAAGCTGACCGCCGTTACCCAGGAGGATCTTGACGCCGCCGGAATTACAGTGGAAATGGTGGAAGGAATCCAAGCCGCTGTCAACAGCTATTACGGGCAGTTTGAGCCTCAACAGGCGGAACCCGTAGCGTACGCAGAGGACGACGCCGCGGCAGCGGTGCCGGAAGAAGTAGTCACGGAGGAAGCAGTCGCGGAAGAAGCCGCCGCGGAAGAAGCCGCGCCTGAAGCCCTCGCTACCGGGCCTGCCGTGGAGGAGTCCGCCCCCGTGGAAACGCTCGTCCCGGAGGCCTTGGAAGCGGCCCAAGAGGCCTCGCTCGATGAAGAGCAGCCTGCCGCTCCCGCCACTGCAACTGTGGCAACTACGAATGAAACGATGGAATCTGGTACCATAGAAAGCGCCGATTGAGGAAGCCGATAAACTGCGAGCGGACTAATACCCTCTTGCTGTGCCTCCAATTCGAGCGATTGGGAGCACAGTGACCGACAAAAGCTCGCACAGTCAACATATGAGTAAGATCCGAATCAACGAGCTCGCACGGGAATTGGAGGTCAAGCCACACAAGATCATCGACCTTCTGCCGGAGCTTGGTGTGTCCGAAAAGAAGACGCACTCCAGCTCAATCGATGAGGACGTGGCTCTCAAGGTGCGGCATTTGCTCGGACAGGAAGCGGGCGAGTCGCCCAGGAGTGAGCAGGATTTGGGATTCGTTATCGCCCCGGCGATTGAGGAAGAAGAAACGACAGCGGAAACGCCGATGAAAGAGCAGCCGGAGGCCGTACGGCGCGTACCCGCGCCCGTGGAACCACCGGCCGCTGCTCCTCCGGTGGCTGAGCCGGAACCGGAGAAGGCTGGGCTTGCCCCGGCGGTGTCCACACCGCGGCCGGCCATTCCATTGCGGCCGCCACTTGCCGGACCCGTAGCCGCCACACCTGCCCCCCGGGAAACTCCAGCGCCGCCGCCGGCGCCTCCCGCACCTGCGAGTCCACCGCCCTCACCGGCCATGCCGCAGCGAACCATCGCCATTCCGGCGAAGCCCGCTCCGAGTGCGCCGCCGCGTCCCGGCCAGATCATTTCCGGACCGCGCCAGCCGATTCCCGCCGCGCCGCCTCCAAGGCCCGCCGTCAGCACACCTGGTGCGCCGCCCCCGGGCAGCGTCCTGCCAGGTAGGCCCAGGCCTCCGCAGCCGCCGGCACAAGCCACGCCGGCCAGTCCCGGACGCCCGATTGTGCCGCCGCCCGCGCCACCCCGGCCGCAGGTCGGCAAACCAGCGGTGCTCGCCGGACAGCCCGCCGCCCGGCCCGTGGTTCCCCCTCGTCCCGATCTCGTGGCACGGCTACAGCAGACGCAGAGCGCCAAACCGGCTCCAGGACAGCCCGTAGCTCGCGGTCCCATGCCGGGACGTCCGTCTTCGCCCCCGGCCCCCGGCCAACCGGTCTACCGCGGCCCAATCCGCCCCGGGCAGCCTATACTTCGCCCCGGCTCACAGCCCGGCGGTCCCGGTGGACGTGGTCCGCAGCGCCCAGGGGGCCGTCCGATGCATCCCACGACTCCCCTGCGCCCGGAAGTCGCCACGCCGCTGCCCACCACGGAACAGCAGCGCCGTGATGCCGGCAAGAAGCAGCGCGAGCGGCATCGGGAAATCGAGGTCATCGAGAAAGATCTTCGCCTCCAGCGCCGCAATGAACCCGAACAGGTTCTTGCCACCAACAGAGAAATCACCATCTCTGAGGGCATCACCGTGAAAGAGCTCAGCGAAAAGCTCGGCATCAAGGCGAACCTGGTGATCAAGAAACTGGTGGACCGCAAGATTTTCGCCACCATTAACCAGACGTTGGATGTCAAGCTCGCCGAGGATCTCGCGGCGGACTTCGGCGCCACCACCACGCAGATGACCTTCGAGGAGGAATCGACATTCGACCTCGAAATGGCCGAGGACGCAGCCGACATGCAACTGCGCCCGCCCGTGGTAACCATCATGGGCCACGTCGACCACGGAAAAACGTCGTTGCTCGACTCCATCCGCAAATCGAACGTCGTCGCTGGCGAGTTTGGCGGAATCACGCAACACATCGGCGCCTACTACGTCGAGTACAAGGGCCGCAAGATCGTCTTCATCGACACGCCCGGCCACGAAGCCTTCACCCGCATGCGCGCCCGCGGCGCGAAGGTAACGGACATCGTTATCCTCGTCGTCGCCGCCGACGACGGCGTCATGCCGCAAACCAAAGAGGCCATCGATCACGCGCGCGCCGCGAAGGTTCCCATCATCGTTGCCGTCAACAAAATCGATAAGCCCGAAGCCCAACCGGATCGCATCAAGCAGCAACTGACCGAAAACGGCCTCATGCCGGAAGAGTGGGGTGGCGACACCGTCACCGTTCCCCTTTCCGCCAAAACAG
>CALFYN010000234.1 GCA_937952345.1 uncultured Acidobacteriota bacterium | reverse complement strand
CTGCCTACGTCGTTTTCACCGATCCCCGCGGCGGACCCATCGGCGGCGCCCCCAACTGGTCCAACGGCTACATGCCCGCCGCCTATCAAGGCACGCAGTTTCGATCCACCGGCGACCCGATCGTCGATCTCAAGCCCGGCAACGACATGTCGCCCGAACGGCAGCGCCGCTGGCTCGACCTGCTCGGCCGCCTCAACAGCGAGCATGCCCGCAAGAACCCCGAAGACACTGAGCTATCGGCGCGCATCGCCACCTATGAGCTCGCTTTCCGCATGCAAACCCATGCCCTCGATGCCGTCGATCTGAACAAGGAAACCGAAGCCACGAAGAAGCTCTACGGGCTCGACAACAAAACCACCGAATACTTCGGGCGGCAGTGCCTGATGGCGCGCCGGCTGGTGGAACGCGGCGTGCGCATGGTGCAGCTCTACTCAGGCGGCGGCAACTTCCAAACCAGTTGGGACGCGCATTGGGACATCGTGGAAAACCACGGCATGCACGCCGCGGAAACCGATGGCCCCATCGCCGGATTGCTGCGCGATCTCAAATCTCGCGGCCTGCTCGATTCCACACTCATCATCTGGCATGGCGAATTCGGCCGTATGCCGATTTCCCAGCGCATGAGCGGGCGCGATCACAACCCCCATGTCTTCACCGTCTGGATGGCGGGCGGCGGAATCAAGGGCGGTACACGCGTCGGCGAGTCCGATGAGTTCGGATACAAGGTGGCAAGCGACGGCAAGTCCATCCCCGATCTCCACGCCACCATTCTTCACTTGCTCGGCTTCGATCACGAGAAGCTGACGTACTTCTATAACGGGCGCAACATGCGCCTCACCGACGTCAGCGGGTCAGTGGTTCGCGAGATACTCGCTTAACCGCGTAACCCAGCGTCAGCCCCAGACACAGCGCGAAGATCAACAAATGCCAGACGTGCGACTTGATCCACGGCATGGTCTGTTCGCCGTACTGCGCCCCCAGCCACGCCAGTCCGAAATAGCGCGGAACCCGTGCCGCCAGCACCACAATCAGATACTTCACCGGAGACACCCCCATCACTCCCGCTGAGATCACAAACACCTTCAGAGGCAGAGGGATAGGCAACAATGCCGGAATGAACACCGTGATCAATCCGTAGGTCTGAAACCAGATGCGAAACTTCGCTCCGCCTTCGGTTGCGATGACCCGGTTAAGGTACGCCTGCCCGCCTTTTCGCGCCAGATAGAACAGTACAACGCTGCCAATCGCCGAACCCAACACCGCGCAGAACGCCGAGAAGTAAGCGGCCGATGGATTGATGATCGCCGTGGCCACCAGCAAAGCATCCACCGCGGCAGGTAAAGGCACTCCCGCCGAGTCAAACACCGCAAGCAGGAAGAGTCCCGGCGCTCCCCACGACGTCAAAATGGTGGCGATCTTTTTCAAACTTCTATTTTCCTATGAGATCGAGCAAAGCCGGTTCATCCAGTATCGGTATCGCCAGAGATTGCGCTTTTGCCAGCTTGGAACCCGCCGCTTCGCCCGCCACCAGGTAGCTGGTCTTCTTGCTCACCGAATCCGTCACCTTGCCACCGGCGGCTTCGATCTTCGCCTTCGCCTCCTCGCGCGACAGGGACGGCAAAGTCCCCGTGATCACGAACACCTTGCCCGCCAGCGGCCCGCCTTCCAAGCGCTTGGCTTCATGTGTGAACTGCAGTCCCGCCTGCCGCAGCCGTTCCACCAGCGCCCGATTGTGTTCCTCCGCAAAGAATCGCCGGATGCTCTCCCCCACCTTCGGCCCCACCTCATTCGCCGCCTGCAGCGTCTCCACGTCCGCGTTGGCAATGCGGTCCAGATCCCCGAACGTATCCGCCAGAATCTGCGCCGTCCGTTCACCGACAAACGGAATCCCCAGTCCATTCAGCACCCGCGGCAACGGTTGCTTGCGAGACCGCTCGATGTTCTGCAGAATCTTGCTCGCCGATTTCTCCCCCATTCTTTCGAGAGCCAGCAGTTGCTCCAGCGTCAATTCGTACAAATCGGCAATGTTCCGCACCATCCCCCGATCCACAAGCTGATCCACCAGCGCTTCCCCCATGCCATCGATATCCATCACTCCGCGCGCCGCAAAGTGCAGCACAGACTCTTTCAGACGCGCCGGGCAGTTGCTGTTCAGACAGCGGCTGGCAGCCTCACCCTCGGCCCGCACCACGTCGCCACCGCATTCCGGACACTGCTTCGGCATCTCGAACTTACGCCGCTGTACCCCCTGGCGCACCACCTTCACCACCTTCGGAATCACGTCGCCGGAGCGTTCAATCAGCACCGTATCGCCAATCTGCACATCCAGCCGCTGGATCTCATCCTCGTTGTGCAGCGTCGCGTTGGACACCGTAACTCCACTCACGAACACCGGCTTCAGTTTCGCCACCGGAGTCAGCGCGCCCGTGCGCCCCACCTGCACCACGATGTTTTCCACCACCGTCTCTTCCTGGCGTGCCGGAAACTTGAATGCGATCGCCCAGCGTGGAGCCTTCGCCGTCCATCCCAGCCGGTCCTGCTGCGGGATCGAATCCACCTTCGCCACCACACCGTCGATCTCGTAACCCAGCGCATCGCGCCGTGTCTCCATCCGCTGGCAGAAAGCGAACAGCTCTTCTACATCACTCACCCGCGCCTTCTCGGGATTCACTTTGAACCCCATCTGCTCCATGGCTCGCAGCGATTCCCAATGGCTGTCATAAGCCGGCTTGCCGTCCACCAGCAGCAGGTACGAGAAGAACTCCAGCTTCCGCGCGGCGGTAATCGAAGGCTCCAGCACGCGCAGACTGCCCGCCGCTGAATTGCGGGGATTCACATAGCGCGGCAACCCCTGCCGTTCCCTTTCTTCATTCAACTGATCAAAATGCCGGCGCAGCATCACCACTTCGCCCCGCACCTCGAACCGCGGCAGATGGGTCCTCACCCGCAGAGGCAGTGTGCGAATCGTGCGCGCGTTGTCCGTCACATCCTCACCTTCGGCCCCATCGCCACGAGTCACCGCCAGCCGGAACTGCCCGTCTTCAAAACGCGCGGCCATCGACAGCCCGTCCAGCTTCGCCTCCGCGACATAGCGATACGCCTCTCCGCCCAGCAACTCACGCACGCGCCGGTCGAAATCCCGAAGCTCTCCTTCATTCAGCGCGTTATCCAGACTCAGCATCGCCGAGCTGTGCCGCACCTTCACGAAACCCTCGCGCGGCTTGCCCCCGACCCGCTGCGTCGGAGAATCGGCCGACTTCAGTTCCGGATGCGCCGCTTCCAACTCCTGCAACTCGCGCATCAGCGCGTCGTATTCGAGGTCGGAGATCTCCGGCTGATCCAGCACGTAGTAGAGATGCTCATGCCGGCGCAGTTCTTCGCGCAGCTTCGCCACCTTCTCTTGAACGGAATGCCCCATGAACGTTTTATTATGGCAAGTAGTAGAGGATCGAAGCAGCCATCCCCCGTTACCAGAATTCCGTTCTCATTTACAACCCGAACGCCGGCAAAATGCGGCGCAGGCCACAGCTCATCACCCAGGTCCTGCGAACGTTGCAGGAACAGGGTCACGGCGTGGAACCCCGCCCCACGGCAGCTCCTGGCGACGCAACCCAAATCGCCGCGCGAGCGGTTGCCGCCGGGGCGAAGCTGATCCTGGTTGTCGGCGGAGACGGCACCATCAATGAAGTCTTGAACGGCATGATCGGATCCGACGTCCCTCTCGCCGTGTTGCCCGCGGGAACCGCGAACGTTCTTGCCAGGGAAACCCGCATCCCCACTTCTCCAGTGACGGCAGCCGAGTTGCTCCACCAATTCCAGCCGACCAGAGTCTCCACCGGGTTGGTGCGCAACCGCGATGGCGCCATTCGCCGCTACTTCGTCTGCATGGCCGGCGCCGGGCTCGATGCGCACATTGTCACCTACATCAATCCGTCGCTCAAACGGACCCTCGGCAAGGGCGCCTACTGGCTCGCCGGCTTTCAATCGGTCACGCGCCGGCTCGAAGAACTCGACGCCACGCTGCCCCAATCGACGCACCGCTGCAGCTTCGCGCTCGCCAGCCTTGTCCGCAACTACGGCGGCGATCTCGAGATTGCCCGCAACGCCAGCCTGCTCTGCCCCCAATTCGGGTTGTACTTGTTCGAAGGCAGCAATCCGCTCCGCTACTTCAAATACTTCGCCGGCGTGCTCCTCAAAAACGCATCCCGGCTCAAGGGCGTCACCGCCACCACCGTGACGCGGCTCGCGCTCGATCCCATCAACGGTGGCAAAGTCCACCTGCAACTCGATGGAGAGGATGCCGGAACACTTCCCGCCACGCTCGAAGTGGTCCCCGATTCGCTCACGCTGCTGCTGCCGCCGTCGTACCTGCAAAAGGAGCGCTCCCGTTGGACAACCTGACGCACACGCTCACCGGTCTGATGATTGCGCGCGCCGGATGCAACCGCCTCAGTCCCCATGCCGCCGCCATCCTCATGGTGGCCGCGAACATTCCCGATGCCGATGGCTTGATCCGTCCATTCGGTACCTCGCTGGACTACCTCGATTTCCACCGCGGCTGGACCCATACCTTCGTTGCATCGCCCCTGGTCGCCGCCGCCACCGTGGCCTTGGTGGCCGCCATTGTCCGCAAACGACTGCCGTGGATGAAGGCCACCTTCATCGCCTGGCTGGGCGTGCTGTCCCACATCTTTCTCGACTGGTCGAACACCTACGGCATCCGTATGCTGAAGCCGTTCCGCGACGACTGGCTTCATCTCGATATCACCAATGTCGTCGATATCTGGATCTGGGCGATCCTCCTGCTCGCCGTCGCCGGACCGTTGCTCTCCAAGTTGGTCAGCTCCGAAATCGGGGCAAAGCCCGGCACTGGCCGGGGCGCCGCCATCTTCGCTCTCGCCACTCTGCTCATTTATGAGGGAGCGCGCTTCGTTCTCCATCAGCGTGCCCTCGAAACCCTCAACTCCCACACTTACGCCGGCGCGCCCGCCCGCCGCGTCGCCGCTTTCCCTCACTTCGGCAATCCCTTCGAATGGATCGCCTATGTGGAAACAGCGAACGGTGTTTCCCTGCAACGGATCAATCTGCTCTTCCCATACGACCCCACAGCCGGTACGATCTACTATCCTCCTCAGCCCTCGCCCGCCGTCGAAGCCGCCGGCCGTACTGCAACCGTGCGCCGGTTCCTCGGATTTGCGCAGTATCCATTCTGGGTGGCCACCCCGCTCGACCGCCCCGAAGGCTCCGTCCGCATCGAGGTCATCGATCTCCGCTTCGGCGATCCATCTGCCCCGCGTTTCGTCGCCAGCGTGATTGTCGACGCCGCGGGACGTGTTCTGGAAGAAAACTACGGGTTCGGACCACTGCAGCCGCGATAACATAACGGACATGGAATACCCCATGCGTATCGCGGGCGAACCCGTGCGATCGTCCCACCCGCAAGACGTGCAACTCCCCTTCGATGGCTCCACCGTCGGCACCATCTACCAGGCCGAAGCCGCACAAGTGGAAGCGGCAATTGCCGCTGCCAAAGCCGCCGCGCCTGTAATGCGGGAAATGATCTTGCATGAGCGCGCCACGGTCTTGCGCAAAGCCTATCAGCTCCTCATGGATCGCGCGGCGGATTTCGCCCAGGCCATCAGCTCCGAATCCGGCAAGCCCATCAAAGAGGCGCGCATGGAAGCCGAGCGCGCCGCGCTGACATTGCTTTTCTCGAGCGAAGAGGCGCACCGCCTCCACGGCGAAGTAGTGCCCATGGACGCATCCCCCGCCGGAAAGGGCCACTGGGCCATGACCGTGCGCGAACCGCTCGGTGTCATAGCCGCCATCACTCCCTTCAACTTCCCGCTCAATCTCGCCATGCACAAGATCGGCCCCGCGCTCGCCGGGGGCAACACCGTGGTCCACAAACCGGCTTCCACCACTCCCATCAGCGCCGTCATGATGGCCGATCTCTTCCTCGAATGCGGCTTGCCCAAAGGCGCGCTCAACGTCATCACCGGCCCCGGCGGATCCATCGGCGAGCTGCTCTGCTTCCACAAAGACATCGCCATGATCACCTTCACCGGCAGCCCTGAGGTTGGCCTTCGCCTCCGTAACCTGGCGGGGATGAAGCGTGTCACTCTGGAACTCGGCAACAACTCCGCCGTCATCGTCGAAAACGATGCCAACCTCGATGAAGCCGCCGTCCGTTGCGTTGCCGGCAGTTTCGCCCACTCGGGACAGGTTTGTATCAGCGTGCAGCGCATCTACGTCAATGAAAGTGTGAAAGCGTCATTCCTCGATCGTGTCGTCGAGATCACCCGTAAGCTTCGTCTCGGCCATCCGCATGATGCCTCCACCGACATCAGCTCGCTGATCACGGAACGGGAAGCCGAGCGTGTGGAAAGCTGGATCGGTGAGGCCGTCAATCACGGCGCCCGGCTTCTCACTGGAGGCAAGCGCAGCCGCGCCACCCTCGAACCCGCCGTGCTCAGCGACGTCCCCGACAATGTCCAGCTCATGTGCCGCGAAGCCTTCGGACCCGTGGTCGGCATCAACTCCTACCACTCCCTGGAGGACGCCATCGAAAAGGTCAATGCTTCCGATTATGGACTGCAGGCCGGCATCTACACGCGCGACATCGAGAAGGCTTTTCAGGCCGCACGCCGCGTTCACGTGGGCGGTTTCATGATCAACGAAATCCCCCAATACCGCGTCGACCAGATGCCCTATGGCGGAGTGAAACTCAGTGGCACGGGCCGCGAAGGCCCCAAGTACGCCATCGAGGAAATGACAGAACCGAAACTCATCTGTTGGAAGGTGTAACCATGCGCATCAGCAAACGCGAACTGCTCGTCTTCCTTCTGCCAATGTCGCTGCTCGCTCAAGGCAAAGGAAAAAGCAAGGGCAAGGGCAAGGCAGCGGACATCGGCTTCGGCGCGGACAGCCGCGTCATTCTCGATTACTTCCACCCCACCGGCAGCGGTCTGCCCCCTGGTCTCGCCAAGCGCGGTGGCGATCTGCCTCCCGGCCTCGAAAAGCAACTCCGGCGCAAAGGCCGGCTCCCTCCCGGCTTGCAGAAGAAACTGGTTGCCTTCCCCGTCGACCTCGAAGCCCGTCTCGGCCCGCTTTGCGGAGGATGCCGCCGCGCCACGCTCGGCACCTGGGCCCTGCTCATCCAGGATGCCACCAACGTGATTCTCGACATCATCGATCTGGCAAAACGGTAAGTCTTCGAGAAGAACAAAAAGAAAGGCAGAACTCCCCTGGTAGAGGAATTCGGCCAGACTATTGGAATCGAACCTGTCAGGCTACATTAGCCGTCGCACAACCATCAGAAGACAAACCGCGCGCCCAATTGAATGAACCGCGCATTCTGTCCCACTGTGGTGTACTGGCCAAAGTCCTGGGCAGTAATCAACCGGCTGACATCCTGGAACGATGTGTTATTGAAAATGTTGTAGAACTCCGCCCGCACCTGGAACTTGGCGCGTTCCGTTACGTTGAAGTTCTTATACACATTCCAGTCGAAGTTCCGCTCACCGTTCAGGCGAAGCGCATTGCGCCCCAGCCCGCCGAAATTGCCCAGCAGCGGCTGTGAAAGTCCCAGGCTCGCGGCGTAGTTGGAAGTACGCTGCACGGAGTCTGTGTTCAACCCGAACGGAGCACCCGCCGATCCGGCCGGCCTAAAGTCGGCGTTCACTGCTCCGCTGGCGTTCGGACGGACAGCCGCTCCGCCTCCAACCACGGTCAGAGGATTCAGCCCGCGGCGCGGACCCGCCTCCAGCGTCACCGGGAATCCCGACCGGAAACTGGTGATCCCCGAGAATCCCCAATTGCCCAGCAGGTTGCGCATCGCCCAACTCGACGACCCGCGGAACCACGCCGGCTCCCAGCTATGCGTCAGAACCAGCCGCTGCTGCAAGTCGAACTGCGACACCGAGCGGTTGTCACGGTTGCTCAGCGGATTCTGCTGATTCGAGCTGTCATTGATCAGTACGCCCAGAACGTCGCTTCCATCGTCGATGCTCTTGGCGAAAGTGTACGTCGCGTTCATGAGGAACGTGCTGATCCTCTTCTGTGCCTCGAACTGCAACCCGTGGTAGTTCGAATTGGCTGAGCTGTCCACCCACACAATCGCGTTGTAGCGACCGTCGATGCGGTTGCTCCGCCGTGTCGCACCACCGTTCTGGGCGGCGAAGGCGGCCTGGAACGCCGACAGGCGCGCGGTTTCATCCGCAAGACTCGTGGCGGCCGGAACCAGCGGCGAAATCAGATTCAAATCACGCGACCGAGGCAGGTAGTTGCCTTTCGTTCCCACGTAACTGGCTTTCCAAACCACGCCCATTTCCTCGCGCTGCACGCCCAGGTTCCATTGATGTATCTGCGGATTGCGCAGGCTTTCGTCAATGGCCGGAGAAATGGCCCCAAAGTTCAGCACCGTGGTGGACAGGTTCCCCACCTGAGCCAAAGTCTCGCGCTGAATCTGTGCCGTGCCGCCCACGATGCTGGCAAGCGAATTCGCCCCCGTGAAGCTCGCCGCGCCCGAAAGCACGCCCGTGATGATCAGTGGCGGCAGGAAGCGCTGGTTGGTAATGGGATTCAAGAAAATGAAGTCGTAGGCTACACCGTAGCCGCCGCGAATCACCGTCTTGCCGGTCCCACCTACGTTATAGGCGAAGCCAAGCCTCGGGCCCCAGTTCGTGTTGCTCGAGAACGACGGCCTTCCCTGCACCAGCAGGCCAAATGGACCTGATCCCGCCGCTCCATGTGCGGTCGTGTTGTTCAGGTTGAGATTGGAGATGCGCCCGTTGATTTCCGTCGGACCGCCGGCCCACTCCATGCGCAACCCCAGGTTCACCGTCAGATTGCGCGTGACCTTCCAGTCATCCTGCGCGAAAGCGAAGAAGTTCTTCACGCGGTTGGCGCGTACCGAATTCCCGAAACGCTGCTGGAACACCGCCGGAACGCCCCGCTGGAAATCCGCGAACGAGGCAAACTGCAACAGCGGCCGCTGCAATGCGTCGAACACGCTGTCCGCCTGCAGATAGTAATATTCGCCACCGAACTTCAGGTTATGCGAACCCTTCACCATCGAGAAGTTGTCCGTGAACTGATACGTCCGCTGCTCGCGTCCCTGCGGCAGCCCTTCCCAAACGCCAAAGGAATTCACCGATGCATCGGCAAACGTGATGCGTGGCCCAAGCGGGAACGGTGTGTCGATCGGGAATCCAGCGTCGCTCTGTCCGAATCCAAAACGGAATTCGTTCACCGCCGACGATCCAAACAAACGCGTATGCGCCGCCGTCGATTGCCGCGGCCGGCCCGCGTTCGTCGCGCCAAAACCAGGCAGGTTCGTCCCGATGAACGTCAAGCCGTCGCTGGCCGAAATATTATCCGCCTGGCTGTAGCGAACCCACAGCGTGTCGCGGCTCGAAAGATTGAAGTCGCCGCGCAGCGCCCATTGGTAGAAGTCCGTCTTATTCGGAGAAGAGGTCGTGAGCTGTCCGGTAGGCGATGTCGGCAGGCTGTATTGCTGCGCCAGTGCGCGCGATGTCGGATCCGTGATGCCCGCCACTTGGTCCGGCGTCGGAACACGAGCGATACGCGTCGCGCCCGCACCGCGCAACTTCACACCCTGGTAATCCATATACCAGAACGCGCGGTTGCGTCCATCGATGACCTTCGGGATAAACACCGGCCCGCCTACCGCGAAGCCGTACTCATTCCGCTTCACGATATTCGTCTTGCCCGAAGTGTCGAAAAATGGCCGGGCGTTCAATACGTTGTTCCGGAAAAATTCAAATACTTCCCCGTGCAGTTCGTTCGTGCCGCCCTTGGTGATGTACAGAACCTGCGCGCTCGAATTGCGCCCATACTCCGCGCTGAAGTTGTTGGTAATCACCTTCACTTCTTTGATCGAGCTGAAGTTCAGCGGGCTGATGGTGCCGCCTGTGCCGGTCACCGAAACATCCGTTGCCGTGATGCCGTCAACAGTGATGTTGTTACCTCGTCCGCGGCCACCGTTCGAATTGAAGCTCCCCGAACCCAGAAACGGGTTGTTCGATGACACAGGCGCCACGCCGGGAGCCGTGAGTGCGAACAGATTGGGATTCCGCGCCACCGGGATTTCCTGCACCGCTTCCCCCGCCACCGAGGTCTGCAGTTGTGCGTTTTCCGTGTTCAACAGCGACACTGCGTCCGTAACACTGATGGTTTCTGTTACCTGGCCAACTTCCAGGCTGAATCGCACGCTGGCGATTTCGCCGGTCTTGACCTCCGCCACGGTCGTTGCCGCTCGAAAACCGGCGGCTTCCGCGCGGATTTCATACCGGCCGATCTTGAGCAGTGCGAAGTTGAAACTGCCGTCGGTTGTTTCAGCGGTTCGAACTTCGCCGGTCTCGGCGCTCTTCAGGGTTACGGTTGCCTTGGGTACGATGGCGCCGCTGCCATCGAAGACCATTCCTCTCAAGTCGCCGGTAATTTGCGCGTAGAGGGAACCAATGGAGGCGAATAGGGTTAGAGTGAGTGTCAGTAAAATCGTTCTCATAGCCGATCTTCCTTTTCCACTCCCCGGCCCACACGCAGGGATGCCTTCCGTTCATGAGCGGGGAGCTTCTGATTGCGATCTGGTAAATCGTATTTACAGATGCGACCGGCTTGGGTAACCGGTGCAAAACTCTTTACCGGTCTCAAAGAACAGTTGAAACAGATTTTCGGATGATTGCATGCCCTAGATACAACAGGACTGCCGATAGCTAAGCCACCCGAAGCGTTTCGTAATGATTGTAACACGCAAGGTTACCTTCCAATCAACGATACAAGTGTGAACATTCCTGCCACCCTGCCGATTCCCCTGACTCGATCTCGTTCTCCGGGCATTCCCACCGGCAGCGTACAGGTATAGAATGGGGCTTCATATATACAATAAGGAGTCTTCATGAATAACTCTGATTTTTCGCGCCGCTCACTGCTGACCGGAGCAGCCGCCACCTTCCAAATCATTCGCCCCGAGTTGGTTCGCGGGGCAGGAAAAGAGCGTCTCAAAGCTGGCCTCGTCGGTTGCGGCGGGCGCGGACGTCAGGCCGCCATCGACCTGATGAATGGCTCGGAGAACGTCGACCTCGTCGCGATGGCCGACATCTTCGAAGACAAACTCGAAGGCAACCTCAAGTGGATTAAGGAACAGCATCCGCAACATGCCTCGCGCATCAAAGTCGAGCCCACCCACCGCTTCATCGGCTTCGATGCCTTCAAGAAACTCGTCAACTCCGATATCGATATCGTCATGCTCGCTACCCCTCCTGGCTATCGCCCCGAGCATTTCGAAGCCGCCATCAATGCCAAAAAACACGTTTTCTGCGAAAAGCCCTTCGGCACCGATCCCGTGGGCGTGCGCCGCTTCATGGAGGCTGCCAAAAAATCGGAACAGATGAAGCTCACGGTCGTCTCCGGCGCGCAACGGCGCTTCCAAACCGAGTACATCGACGCCATCACCCGCATCCAGAACGGCGAATACGGAGCCATTAACTCCCTCTACGCCTACTGGGTCGGCACACCCGTCATCCAGAACAAAGCGCGCGACCCCAAGTACGGCGACATGGAGTGGCAACATCGCAACTGGTATTCCTATGTCTGGATCTGCGGCGATCAGGTCGTCGAACAGCACCTCCACAACATCGATGTCTGCTGCTGGGCCATGAATGACCATCCCGTCAAAGTGTGGGCCGCCGGCGGCCGCGCATGGCGTCCCAACGAAGAGCTATACGGAAATATCTACGACCATCTCTCCGCCGATTTCGAATTCTCCAACGGCGTCCGCATGTCCAGCTATTGCCGCCAATACCCCCGCGGAGCCTACGGCAACGTCAGCGAACAGATTGTCGGCAGCAAGGGCCGTTGGGATAGCCGCTCCCTCCGCGGCAACCGCAACATCCAGGGCAATCCCTATGTCCTCGAACACACGGCCCTCATCAATTCCATCCGCGGCGATGGTCCTTACATCAATCACGCCATGAAGGTCGCCGAAAGCACCTTGACCTGCATTATGGCGCGCGAAGCCGCCTATACCGGCGAAGAGATCACCTGGGATCGCATCATGAATTCGAAGCTCGATCTGCAACCGAAAGACTTCGAATACAAGAAACCCATGACCATGACCCCGATTCCCGTTCCCGGTACATATAAACTGATCTAATCCGTATGCACACCGCCGCTCTGCTTCTCCTGGTGGCTCTCCTCGCCGCCGCGCAACAGCCGCGCTCCGATGAGCCGCAAAACCCCGTCGCCGGGGATTTGAAGGCCATCGAGAATGGCAAGAAAACTTACGTCGGCTCTTGCGCCGGCTGCCACGGAGCCACGGGAGAAGGCGGACGCGGACCCAACCTCCGCGACGGTCGCCTCATCCGCCGCTCCTCCGATGCCCAGATGTTCCGCACCATCCAGAAGGGTATCGCCGGAACGGAAATGCCCGGCACCAACTTGCCTGACGCCGGCATCTGGGAACTGGTCGCCTTCGTCCGAGGGCTCGGATCCCCCGCGGCCTTCCTCCCTCATCCCGGCGATCCCACCAAAGGCCGGCAAATCTACGCCAAACACGGCTGCTCCAACTGCCACACCATCGCCGGACAAGGCGGAGCGCTCGGCCCCGATCTCTCCACCATCGGCGGCACGCGCAGCTACGAATACCTCCGCGAGGCCATCGCCAAACCCGGCGACCGCATCGCCGCCGGCTTCCAGAAGATCGCGGTCAAAACGAAAGACGGCCGAGCCATCGAAGGCGTCGTCAAAAACTACAGCAACTACGACCTCCAGATGATCGACCGTACAGGAAAGCTGTACATCTTCCGCACACCCGAACTTTCCAGTGTCAACATCACCGTCACCACCTGGATGCCACAGGATTACGCAAAACGCATCAGCCGCGAAGAGATGACCGACCTCCTCGCCTTCCTCAGCCTTCAGTCCTCTCGCCGTGGAGATTCCCGCTAACATGCTTCCCTTCTTCCTTCTCACCACTGCCCTCTCCGCGCAGATCACCGAAAAACCGGTCACCTTCGAAGACATCAAGCAAAGCCCGAACGCCAACTGGCTCACCTACGCCGGCGACTACAAGGGCACACGCCATTCCCCTCTCACCCGCATCACACCCGCCAACGCCGGCAACCTCGTCCCCAAGTGGACCTTCCACATGGAGACCAGCCGCAAGCTCGAAACCGTACCCATCGTCTACGGCGGAGTGATGTACGTCACCAACTCCAACGAGATCCACGCCCTCGATGCACGCAGCGGACGCCGCATCTGGAGCTACCGCGATGACCAGAGCGAGATCAGCCGCGTCAATCGAGGCGCCGCTATCCTCGGCGATCGCGTCTTCTTCGTCACCGGCGATTGCCACCTCATCGCCCTCCACCGCCGCACCGGCGCTCTCCTCTGGCAGAAGAAATACGCCGACACGAACAAAGGCTACTTCGCCACCGTCGCTCCCTTCGCGGTGAAGGATCGCGTCATCGTCGGAGTCGGCGGCGGCGACACCGGCAACCGAGGCTTCATCGCTGCCATGAGCGCCTCCACCGGCGAAGAACTTTGGCGCCTGTACACGATCCCTGGACGTGGCGAACCCGGCTCGGAAACCTGGACCGACCGCCTCATCGACTGGGGTGGCGCAGCCACCTGGCTCAGTGGCACCTACGACCCCGATCTCAACCTCATCTACTGGACCACCGGCAATCCATGGCCCGATTTCTACGGCGGCGATCGCAAAGGCACCAACCTCTACGCCTGCGCCGTCATCGCCGTGGACCCCGACACCGGCAAGATGAAATGGCATTTCCAATTTACCCCGCACGACACTCACGATTGGGACGGGCAGGGATGGCCGGTGCTGATCGACACCACCATCAACGGAAAGCCCCGCAAAGCCCTGCTCCACGCCAATCGCAACGGCTTCTTCTACATCCTCGACCGCGCCACCGGCGAATACCTCCGTGCCACGCCCTTCGTCGACAAGCTCGATTGGGCCAAAGGCATCGATGCCAAAGGCGTTCCCATCCTCGTCCCCGGCAAAGATCCCACACCCACCGGCAACAAAGCCTGTCCCTCCGTGCGCGGCGCCAGCAATTGGATGTCGCCTTCCTACAATCCCGCCACCGGACTCTTCTACGTCGTCACCCTCGAACAGTGCGACATCTACGTCAGCAGCGCCAAGGAACCCATCCCCATGCAGAACTTCGCCGGCGGCGGCGGCGAGCAAATCCCCACCGAACCGGGAAAATTCTATCTCCGTGCCCTCGATCCGAAAACCGGCAACCGCGTTTGGGACTACCCCATGACCGGCCCCGCAACCATGTGGGCAGGCACCGTCAGCACGGCCGGCGGCGTCGTCTTCTTCGGCGATGACGACAACCACCTCGTCGCAATCGACGCGAAATCGGGCCGCCATCTCTGGCACTACAACATGGGACAGCCGGTCTTCGCCTCGCCCATTACGTACGAAGTCGATGGCCGGCAATACGTCACCATCGCCAGCCAGACCGACATCTTCACCTTCGGTCTCCACGAACCGCTGCAGAGCGTGCCCGTGCTGATTCGTTAAATCAGCCCCACCACTTCTCGCCCTGCGCCAGATGCGCTTTCACGACATCGGGATTCAGTTCAATCCCCAGCCCCGGCTTGTTCGGAACTTCGATGAATCCGCCCTTCACCACCTGCCCGTCATGCACGATGACATCGTCCATCCAGTCGTTCTTTCCAATCACGGTCTCGCAGTGAATGTAATCCCGAATCGCTGACGCCCAGTGGATGGTCGCCATCGTGTTCACCACCGAGCCCGTGTTGTGGTTCGCCATCGGCAGATGATACAGATCCGCCAGATCGGCCATCTTCTTCGTCTCCAGGAATCCCCCGGAATTGCGCAGATCCGGATGCAGAATGTCGATCGCCGCATTCACCACGAAAGGCAGCGCTTCATGCCGCCGGAACCAGTTCTCCCCCGTCTGCAGCGGCACCCGCACGGTCTCCGCCAGCCGCTTCCAGCTTTCCGAATAATGCACCGGCAGCGGATCTTCCAGCCACTGCGGCTTCATGTCTTCCACTGCCTCCGCAATCTGAATCGCCGTACGCAGGTCGTATTCCCAATGGCAGTGCACCATGATGTCGTGGTCCCATCCGATCGCCTCGCGGCAATTCTCAAACTGCTGCCGCACGTTGCGCACTTCCTGCGACGACAACAGCCGGTTTGCCGGATCCCGTCCCATGTCTTTCTTTGGATCGGTGTGCTGCAGCCCGAACTTGTGCCCGAAGAATCCGCTCTTATCGGCCTTGCACTGCGCGGCCCACTCGCGGCACGATGCCTTGTCCAGCATGTTCCGCGGCGCGGCGTGATTGTACACCCGCACCTTGTCGCGATACCGCCCGCCCAGCAGCGTGCTCACCGGAACATTCAGAATCTTCCCCGCCAGATCGAACAACGCCATGTCGATGCCGCTCACCGCGCGGAAGAACGAATGCGCCGACCCATCGCTATGCCGGTCCAGCCGCACCAGAATCTCTTCAATCTCCAGCGGATCCTTCCCCACAATCATCGTCTTCAGGAAGTCCACCTGCTCGCGCACCCCAACTCCCGGGCTGCCGTATGCCTCGGCGATCCCGTATGGCCCCTGGTCGGTCAAAATCTTGATCAGCGTATAGGTCCGCGGACCCTGCAACATCATCGTCTGGACGTCGCGGATCTTCACTTTGCCCTTCATCGTGGCGGCCATGGCCCGGTAGTTCAGCAGCCAAGCGGCGGGCGCGGCCGCGGCGGCGGTCTTCAGAAACGTGCGGCGAGTCATCATACTCGCGTCATGATATCAACGTTCGGGCCACAGCGCCCCAGCCCCCATCGTCAACACACGCCGCCCGTCCCGCTCCTTCACCGTCAGCTTCCCATCGCGATACGCCACATTCTCCACTCCGCGAAATCCCGCCGGCACCTTGAACAAAAACACGCCATACGACCGCGTATGCGTCTCCTCCGGCTCCAGCCAGTCGAACACCGGCCGCCCGAACATCTTCCCCTTCTTCACCAGCACCGAAAATGGCTGATGCAATCCCGTGGTCCCAAACTCCAGCCCGCGCGCCATCGGCTTCCCCGCTCCATCCACGTGCCGCCAGATATTCAGCCACGGATACTCCTTCGTCCGCCAGATGTACCCGATCAACAACCCCTTCGCCGCATTCACCGCCGTCACCCACCCGAGTTCCTCGTCCACCACGTACGACACCACATTCGGCGCCGGATCGTTCACCAGCATCCGCAAATTCACCGGCTGCCCGTCCTTCAGCGCTTGTGGCCAGTAGACCGTCGGATGCTCCGGATTCGGCATCGGGCTCGATTGCATGAAGCCCTGCCGCGCATTCGCATCGACAACCACCGTTTCATCCAAAAACGGAGCACCCACCGTCGGATGCTGCACCATGTTATACGGACGCCCCAGCTTGTTGCGATTGGTCACGCTCTCCGTCACCAGCAACAACGCCTCCGAAGGATGCACCTTCGCTTCGCGAGTCACATCCATGTTGGCAATGGGCAGATGCGTGGTCATCTTCGTCGCACCAGCGCCGCCACTCACCGCGGCCCATTCCACGCGAGTCGCTTCCCCGTGGTACGGCATCCCGCTCTTGCCTTCCGCTTCAGACACCTGTCCCCAGCGGTCCAGGCAAAGGAAATGCGCCATCGCCCGCTTCTCCATGCCGGCGTTCTCATTGTTCCACCGCAGCGGATTCAGCCCTTGATCCTTGAACTCAAACCGCACAATCGACCCGCCCAGCCGGTCGATCTCCACCTTTGCCGCGCGTCCTTCCAGCGTCACCACCGGCCGCGTCTGTGCCATCGCCACCAGACCCATCGCAAACAGCAGCATCGTCTTCATTGCTTCACCTCCCAGCGCTCATTAAAGAATCCGGCCTCGGCAATGCGTCCGGGCCAGCGCCCGTCCGCCGCCACCGATACATCCACCACGGCCCAATCCGGCAACTTCGGAATCTGCCGCGCGTTGTTCAAATAATCGTACTCGCGGAACGTGAAGCTCGAGTTCAGCACCACGTACTTGCGCGGGTTCAGCGGATTCGGATAAATCGCCACCGGGTAGTGCTTGTCCGCCGGAAACGTCTTCGCACCCACCGTCACCGATCCACCGCCCCATTTCACCGGCAATCGGTCCATCACCCGCGCCATCACCTTGTTCGATGCGGGATCGCCCCACAGCACCAGATTCGCTGAGGCGATATCTTCCTCCGTCACCTCGGTGTCTTTCTTTACCAGCGGCTCGCCGCGGAACTGCCGCCGCCATTCCACAATCGCCCGCCCCTGCTCCGCCGCAATG
>CALFYN010000233.1 GCA_937952345.1 uncultured Acidobacteriota bacterium | reverse complement strand
CGCCGCGCGCGGCGATGACCTTGCGGCCGTAGGGGAGTCCGGTGGCGGGTGGCATTTCGACGGCGATCATCTTGATGGATGGATCACCCAGAAGTTCTTCCTCGCTCAACCATTTGTAGGATGTTTTGTTTTTTTCGCGCGCGGCGGAGTCGGGCTCGCAGACGCCGGCGATTTCGTAGCTGGCGTTGCCGGCGACGGCTTTCAGCTTGCCGCCGAAGTGGGAGTGGCGCGTGCCGTAGAAGGCGGCCTTGATCTTCGTGGCAGCGGGAGCGGCAGCCGCGGCGAGGACGGGGAGGAATTGACGGCGATTCATGCGGGGATAACCTCCTGATTGGTGATGAAGGGCAGAGTGAATCCGGAATAGGGCAGCACGCCGGTACGGGCGTTGGGGCCAGCTTCGGCGGTGAGTGTGTCAAGAGCCAGTTGGTGGTCTTGCGGCGCGACCGGATGAAAGCCGAAGCGGCGCACGAAGGCTTCCGGGAGCGTGGAGACGAGATGGATGTTGTAGAGGCGGCCGAGCCGCGCGAGCCACCATGCTTTGTGGCCGCCGACTTCGAATTTGACGCGCAGGGCTTGCTCCATCCCGGCATCGTTGGCGTATTGCCACGCGTATTCGTCGATGGCGGGATGGCCGGAGCCGGAAGGACATTCGGCGTAGAAGAGGATGGTGCCGCCAGGGCGGAGGGCTTGCACGGCGTTTTCGAGACCCTTGTGCGCCTGGCGCAGATCGATGTCGAGAGGATAGCCGCCGGCGGAGGCAACGATGAGGTCGTAGGGCTCTTCGAGATCGGCGCGCAGCATCTGATCGACAGTGCGGCAGCCTTCGCGGTGAGCGTGCTCCATGTGGCCGGCGACGGCTCGCACGAGGTTCCCTTCAGGGCTGAGCACGAGGTTGAGGATGAAATCAGGATCGGCGAGGCGCGCCGCTTCAAGCAGATCTTCGTGTGCGGGGTTGCCTTCGAGCACGCCGGAGCGGCATCGCGGATCGAAGATCATGTTGTGGTTGAACGTGGTGGTGCGGGCCGCGGCGACTCCGGGAACCAGGCTCTTGCGTCCGCCACTGTAGCCGGCGATGAGGTGATAGATGATCTCGCCGGTGAGAATGATGCGGTCCGATTCCCACACCGTGCGATTGATTTCGACACGATTGCCGAACGATGTGTTGCCGATGGGGACGAGGTTTGCTTCGTCGAACGCGTCGTGATCGATGGCGCGGAGCCGGTGATAGAGTTCATCTCCAAGGATGCGGCGGCGCTCCTCGTGCGTTTGCGGGCGGTGGATGCCGAGGGCAAAGACGACGGTGATGCGATCATCGGGGATGCCGGCGGCGTTCAGTTCCGCCACCAGCGGAGGCAGCATGAGGTCAGATCGCGTCAGCCGCGTGATGTCGTTGACGATGAGAGCCACCGATTCGCCGGGGCGCACAATCTCGCCGAGAGGCGGCGTTCCGATCGGGCGCCGCAGCGCATCCCGGACAGCCGCGATCTCGTCCGGCACGGGGGCGGTGGGCCGGTGGCAGATGAGTTCCGCATCGAGGCGGCAGGCGAGCGAAGACTCGCCAAAGGGGAGCGAATGCATGGCCGCCTTCGATTCTCTCATGTGCCGGGGCATGGGAGAATGGAACTATTGGCAGCCTTGCACTGGGGCAACCGCCCATATATAGTGCAAGCATCCAGAACGGGGAAGCTCGCCTTGGAAGCGAGCCGTATCATGGCAAAAACGAAATCGACAGCAACATTGAGTTTGATTGCATATGACCGCATTCGCAGCAAGCTGCTGACGGGCGAGTATCCGTTGGGGAGCCCGCTTTCACGGCGGCGATTGGCGGAGGAGTTAGGGATGAGCCTGATTCCGGTTTCTGAGGCGTTGCAGAAACTGGAATCGGAGGGGCTGGTGGAATCGAAGGCGCGGGCCGGCACGCGCGTGCGTGTGCCTACGCTGGAAGACATTCGCGGGCATTACGTGGTGCGGGAAGCGCTGGAATCGCAATCGGCGCGTCTGTTTGCGACTCTAGCCACGAAGGAGCAGAAACGCGAACTGCGGGAGATGGCCGAGTTGTTGGACCGGCTGTCGAATGCCATCGAGAAGATGGATGAGACACACCGCGACGAATCGTCATTCGAGTTCGAACGGCTGCATCTGCGCCTGCACACGCGCATTGCGGAGTGCTGCGCTTGCCCGGCGCTGGTGGATGCGATCGAGCGGAGCCGGGTGTTGATTAACAACTGGTTGTTCAATGCCGCGGCGGATATGGAGCCGCTGCCCACGACATGGCATCGCGACCTGGTGCGGGCGCTTTCGAGCGGAGAGCCGCTGGAGGCGGACGCGGTGATGCGGCGGCATGTGACCTTCCGGCGCGAGCACATCCTCAAACGTTTCGAGGAGTTGGAGGCGCAAGGGCATTTTGATGCGCGCTTCCTCAGAGGGCCGCAACGGCGCCGGTCTGTGGCCTAAGCCCGGCGGCACGCTAAAATAGGGCGATGTCCGCTGGATTTGTTACGCTCCCTTCTCCGGAAACGATCGCCAAGTATGAGCCCGTGATCGGGCTGGAAGTGCACGTGCAACTGGCCACGAAGACAAAGATCTTCTGTGGCTGTGCGACCGGCTTCGGCGCCCCTCCGAACACCAATGTGTGTCCGGTGTGTTTGGGCCTGCCCGGCGCGCTGCCCGTGTTGAACCTGCAAGCAGTGGAGATGGCCATTGAGGCGGCGGTGGCGCTGAATTGCCGCGTGAACGCGTATTCCCGGCTGGCGCGGAAGAACTATTTCTATCCCGACCTGCCGAAGGGTTACCAGATTTCGCAATACGATCAGCCGATTGCCGAGCATGGTGCGGTGGAGATTGAAGTCAACGGCGTGAAGAAGACGATCGGCGTGACGCGTGTGCATATTGAAGACGACGCCGGGAAGAGCCAGCACGAAGGATTTCGCGATTCGGCAAAGTATACCTACGTCGATTTGAACCGTAGCGGCACGCCGCTGATTGAGATTGTCAGCGAGCCGGACATGCGCAGTTCGGATGAGGCGTACGCGTATCTGACCGAGTTGAAGCAGGTGCTGCAATTCGTGGGCGTATCGACTTGCGATATGGAGAAAGGGCATCTGCGCTGCGATGCCAACGTGTCGGTGATGTTGAAGGGCGCCGAGAAGTTCGGGACGAAGGCGGAGGTGAAGAACCTGAATTCGTTCCGTTTTCTGAAGTTGGCGCTCGACTACGAAATTGCGCGGCAAGTGGCCTTGGTGGAATCGGGCGGACGCGTGATGCAGGAGACGCGCCTCTACAATCCGGATCTGGGGGAAACGATTGGGATGCGCAGTAAGGAGCATGCGCATGACTACCGCTATTTCCCGGAGCCGGATCTGGTGCCGGTGCGGGTGAGCGAGGAGTGGCTTACCGAGATTCGCGGGCGGATGCCGGAGTTGCCGGGTGCCATGCGAAAGCGGTTCATCGAATCGTATGGATTGAAGGAATACGACGCCGGCGTGCTGACGCAGAGCCGCGATATCGCGGAGTATTACGAGGCCGTGGCGAAGGCGTCGGGCGATCCGAAGATCGCGGCGAACTGGGTGATGGTGGAATTGCAGGGCGTCCTGAACGCGGAAGGCAAGACGTTCGCCGAGTCACCGGTGACGGCGGAGCGGTTGGGTGAGTTGGTGGGGCTGATTGTGAAGGGCACATTGTCCGGCAAGCTGGCGAAGGACATTTTCCCGAAGATGTACCAAAGCGGGGAGCCGGCGACGGTGATCATGGAGCGCGAGGGATTGCAGCAGATCAGCGATACCGGGGCGATTGAAAAGATCGTCGACGATGTGCTGGCCGCGAATCCGAAGCAAGTGGAGCAGTACAGGAGCGGCAAGACGCAGGTAATCGGGTTTCTGGTGGGGCAGGTGATGAAGGCGTCGAAAGGGCAGGCCAATCCGGGGATGGCGAATGAGATGTTGCGGGCGAAGCTGGGTTAGGTTTCCGGCCAGATCGGATTGAAGCCAACGAGCTTGAGGATCGCTCGATGCAGGCTCGGCGAGGACGCCGCGGCGATGCGTGGATTCCAAATGCCGTTAACGAATTCCTCCAGCCTGGCGTTGTAGTCAGGCCCCTGCTTTGCAGTGCTGCCTTTGCGGGGGACGATGTCCTCCCGCAAGAGCCTATGTCTTGACTTGCGGGCCAGATCGATCAGTTTCTGTTTTGGGTCCGGCAGTTCATCCGGTCTTGCCGGAATCGAGCTTTCCGCGATACCGAAAAACCTCGCAAGGTTTACCTGATCTGCGAGGAGCCAGGATTCCACTTCGCGTACCGCGATTCGGAACACGAGGTTCGCGTGCGGTGGCACGGGGAGCCATGAGGAGAGCAGAGCGCTTGGGCATGCGTATTGATCGAGGTCTGTCAGTACGAGGAATGGAACGCCTGCCGCCGCCTTGTTCCATCCGTCGATCGTTCTCTTAAGGTATCCATTGCCGCCACGCCGGTAGCGGGTTCCGACTGCAAATCTTCCGGTTTCAGACAAAAGCCGGTTGAGAACATGTTCGCTGAGTTCGTCCTCTGTGGCCAGGTTAATAGGAATCGGACTCATTAGAAGAGGTTCAACTGTTTCAATTCAGCCGGACAGGTGTGAGGCAGTGCTGCGTCGGCGACACTGAGTCCAGCGTCGAGAAGGCTTCTGATCTCCGCGATGGAAGAGGCGATTCTGGCAACCGTGCCTTCCTTCCCGGGAGTGAGCAGGACGACTTCCTCGCCGCCAATGCTTTTTTGAGACAGGAGATCGAAACTGTGAGTGCTGACGAAGATCTGCCTCTTCGTTTTCTTGCTTTTCTGGAGCCGATGAAAGAGAGCGGGGAGTTTGGAGACAATGGCCGAATGAAGAGATAGTTCCGGTTCTTCGAGCAGCAGAGGTGCGTCGCCATCGAGTAGGGACCAGAAGAGGCCGATGAGGCGAATGGTGCCGTCTGAAAACTGGTCTTCGCGTTGACGGCCTGCATTGGGCCGCCAATGCGAATACGTGGCCTCCAGGTGAGGGACCCCGGTTTCATCCTGGGTGACGGTCAGATTATCGAGTTGCGGCACGGCCTCCTTGAGTGCTCTTTCGATTTGGCCTAGCCGGCGAATCCTCGTCTTCTCGGGTGTCTTGACGACGGTTTCGAGGAAACTCCGCCCGAAGGGATCTTCCGCGGCTGAGATGGCCTGGATGCTGTCGGCAGCTCTCAGAAACTGGGGGACGAGATGAAGGTATCTGATGCTCTCGAAAAAGCGCCCAATCTCTCGAAATTTCTGGTTGGCCCCAATCTGCTCCAAGTGGGTCTGGGTTCTTCGTTCCTCATCCTTTGCGTCGAACTGGTCGGGGCGTTCGAGGAGCAGCGAATCGCCGCGAAATACTCTCTCATAGGCCAACACCGGCTGACGGTAGCCACGGGGCTGTTGTGTAATGCCGATCTGGTAGCGCCATTTCCGTTCGCCGCCTTCTGCAAGTTCCACTTCAAGTTCTACTTCGGGTTCCTTGCGGGCGGCGAGACAACGGATTTTGGGCAGGCCGCCGCGTTGGGCAATGGCCCTTTGCAGACCACCTCCAGGCTTGGCGATGTCGCGTAAAAAACGCAGCGCATCCAGGAGGTTTGATTTCCCTGATGCATTGGGTCCGACAATGAACACGCGGTCGGAGAGGGGTACGTCCAGCGTCCGAAAGTTGCGCCAGTTCTTCAGCACCAATCGCGAGACGATCACGATTCGATTCTACCGTCCTCGTTCAAACAGCGGAAAATCTCGCGGTAGAAATCGGGGTGCGATTGCCAGGTTTGGGCGGTGACGAGGCGGCCGTCGCGGACGGCTTCGCTGGTCGAGTACGTGCCGCCGGCGAGTTTCACTTCATAGCGGATGTGCTCATAGCAGGTCACGCACCGGTCGGATACTACTTCCGCTGCAATCAACACCTGAATGCCGTGGCAAATAGCGAACAGCCACTTGTCCGACTGATGGAACTGCTTCACCAGCGCGATGAGTTTCTCGTTGTGGCGCAGATACTCCGGGGCGCGGCCACCAATTAATAGGATGGCCGCGTATTCCTCAGGATGCACTTCATCAAAGGTAATCTGCGATTCCAGCGAATAGCCGGGGCGTTCGACGTAGGTGTCCCAGCCGGGTTCGAAATCGTGCAGAACGAGGTGCAGGCGGCGCTTGGATTGGGCGCAGATGACCGGCTTCATGCCGGCTTCCTGGAAGCGGTGGAAGGCGTATAGGGTTTCGTAACTTTCGCCGGCATCGCCAGTGACGATGAGGATTTTCGCGGGCATGGCTACTTCACTCCCACCACCATGGAATCGGGGCCGGCAAGGTGCTCGACTCGGGTGGAACGGAACCCGACTTCGCGCATCCAACCTTCGCAATTGGCGCCGGTGTAATCGAAACCGCCCGGTGTCTCGATGAGCATGTTGAGGCTCATCATCAGTCCGAAGGTGTTGTTGGCGCGTTCATTGTCAATGATGGCTTCAAAGACGACGAAGGAACCGCCCTGCGGCAGTGCGTCGTAGGCTTTGCGGATCAGCATTCTCTTTGTTGGAAGATCCCAGTCGTGGAGAATGTGGCCCATGATGATGACGTCGGCCTTGGGCAAATCATCCGTGAAGAAACTGCCGGGAACAAACCGGATGCGATCGGAAAGGCTGTTGGCTTCGACATAGTCTTCGAAGATGGGGCCGACTTCGGCGAGGTCGTAGCCCATCCCCTGCAGGTGCGGATTGATGCGCGCGACTTGCACCAGGACATCGCCTTGGGCGCATCCGACGTCGCAGAAGGTGGAGTAGTCCTTCCAGTTGAGCTTTTCACCGATGGCGATCGCCGCCCCGCGGCTAATGCCTGTCATGGCCTTCAGGAATTCGCGAAGGCGAGCCGGGTCGGCATAGAGGGCCTCGAAGGGGGATGCGCCGCCCTCTTTCGATTCGTTTTGCGGATGGCCCGTGCGCAGCGCCTCTGTGAGGTGTCCCCAGAAGCGATAGAGGCGGTGGTTGGCCATTTCCAGGATGCCTCCGATATAGGAGGGTTTGTGCTTGTCGAGAAAGAAATCGGTTTCCGGGGTGTTGTAGTAGAGCCCGCCGATGCGGCGCAGGAAGCCGAGGGAGACGAGAGCATCAAGGAAGTCGGCGGCCGAGCGCGGATGCAGGCCGAGGCGCCCCTGTATCGTCTTCAAATCCTCCGGGTGCTTGGCGAGTTCGGTAAACACGCCCATTTCCACGGCGCTGAGGAGGGTCTTCGAGGCCCAAAAGCCGAGACCGACTTGCATGATATGCCCAGGATCCAATTGCTTGCTCACGTGCGTGCGCGCATCCTTTCCGATGTGGGTGATAAGTCCATGAGAGTATACCAAACCGGTCTTGCGCCCCCGGTGAGCGATGGGCCATAGTGGGAATTGCCGTGCGCGCGGCGAACCTTATGGGCCTAGAACCTCCGACATGGCAGCACCGATTCTCTATCTCACGGAACTGGTCGGCTTGCGGGTCTTCGACCTCAAGGGGCGGGGCATTGGCCGAATTGTGGAAGCGGCCATCGTGCCGCTGGTGGATGCGACGCGCGTAGACCGGTTTCTGGTAGGTGCGGGCGATGCCTGGTGGACCATCCGGCATCAACAGGTCGCTTCGATTACGCTGGACGGCATCCGGCTGAAAGACGAACGCGTCACGCCCTATCACTCTGACGAATACATGCTGCGGCTGATGCGTGATCTGCTGGATCAGCAAATCATCGACGCGCGTGGGCGGAAGGTGGTGCGCGTCACCGACGTAACGTTCGAGATCCGTTCGCGGGATGGCGGGGCGGAACTGGCCGTGGTGGAGGTGGACATCGGGCTGCGGAGCATCTTGCGGCGGCTGCTGCAGGGCGTGATGCCACGGCGTTGGATCCGTCGCTTGCAAGAGCCCGTACCGCCCAATTCCATTGCCTGGGAGACCTGCAATATCATCGAACCCGATCCGATGCGGCGGCTGCGGCTGAATATCACTCCGACGCAGTTGGAGCAGATGCATCCGGCCGATTTGGCGGACATCGTGGAAGAGTTGGGCCCCGAAGAGCGCGAAGCGGTGTTGACCTCGATGGATAGCGAGGCGGCCGCGGAGACGCTATCCGAGGTGGAGCACGATATCCAGGTGAGCATCTTGGAAAGCCTGGAGGCGGACCAGGCAGCGAAGATTCTGGAGGAAATGGCGCCGGATGAGGCGGCGGACGTGCTGCAGGAGCTCGAAGAGGAGCACTCCGACGAAATCCTGGAAGAGATGGATGAAGAGACGAAAGAGGACGTGGAAGAACTGCTGGAGTACGATGAGCACACGGCGGGCGGGTTAATGAACGTCGATTACGTGGCACTCGACCGCAATGGCACCGTGTCCGAGGCGAGGGAATTACTACGAATCTCCAGTGAAGCCAGCGAATTGCTGCCCGTGATATTCGCCACTGGCGGCGACGGCAGCCTGTCCGCGCAGATCCCGGTGGCGAAGTTGCTGCTGGCGGACTCCACGGCGCGGCTGGTGGACCTGGAGCAGGAGCCGGCGGTGCACGTAGGCGTGGATGCGCGGGAGCAGAAAGTGGTGGAAATGTTCGACCGCTACAACCTGCTGTGTCTTCCCGTGGTGGATGAAGGGAAGCGGATTCTGGGGGTGATCACCGCCGACGATGTGATTTCTTTGCTGAGAAGGAAGAGGTAACGCGAGCGATGTGGCGCAGGTTTCGTTATCACATGGCGGTGTTCTTCTCGGTGATCGGGCCGGGGTTCATCACGGCTGTGGTGGACAACGACGCGGGTGGCATCTTCACCTATTCCCAGGCCGGGGCGAAATACGGTTACCTGCCGCTGTGGACCCTGTTGCCGATTACTCTGCTGCTGATTGTGACCCAGGAAATGTGTTCCCGGATGGGGGCTGTTACAGGCAAGGGATTGTCCGATCTGATTCGCGAGGAGTTCGGGCTGCGTACGACGTTCTTCCTCATGATCACGCTGGTGCTGGCGAATGTGACGAACGTTATGGCGAACCTGGCGGGGGTGGCCAGTTCGCTGGAGTTGTTTCAGATCAGCCGGTACATATCCGTGCCGTTGGCGGTGGCCGTGGTGTGGGTGCTGATTACGCGCAGTTCGTACCAGCGGGTGGAGAAGATATTCCTGTTCGCCTGTTCGCTGTACGTCTGCTACATCGTATCGGGATTGCTGGTGCGTCCGGACTGGAAATCAGCGGCGATTTACAGTGTGCGTCCGGTGCTGCTGCTGGAGGCGGATTACCTGGCGATGGTGATCGGGATGGTGGGTACATCGGTAGCCCCCTGGATGCAATTCTTCCTGCAAGCCGCCGTGGTGGAGAAGGGGATTTCCGCGAAGGAATACGCTGAGTCGCGCATTGAAGTGATTGTGGGCTGCGTGGTGATGACGGTGATCGCGTTTTTCATCATTGTGGCGTGCGCCGGAGCGATTTGGTCGGTTGCGCCGCGCGACATTACAGACGCCGCGGACGCGGCCACGGCGCTGAAACCGTTCGGGGAATATGCGTTTCTTCTGTTCGCGGCGGGCCTGTTCAATGCATCGTTGTTTGCGGCATGCATCCTGCCGCTATCCACGGCCTATACCGTTTGCGAGGGGCTGGGTTTTGAGTCAGGGATCAACAAGAGCTATAAGGAAGCTCCGATTTTTTATGGGTTGTTCGGCTTCCTGCTGCTGGCCGGAGCCGGTGCGGTGTTGCTGCCGAACGTACCGCTGGTGAAGTTGATTCTGTGGAGCCAGATCTTGAATGGCGCAGTGCTGCCGCTGGTGTTGGGCTACATGACCGTCCTGGTCAACAAGCGGCGATTGATGAAGGAATGGTGCAACTCGCCGCTATATAACGTGACGGCATGGGGCGCGGTGATCATCATGAGTGGACTCACCGTGGCGCTGATCGGGATCAGTGTGCAGAGCCTGCTGGCGCAGCGTTAAGGAACAACTAATTCGCGGTCTTGAGCTGGCGCTTTCCTGCGGGAGGAGCGCACAGCGCTCGGAATGTGATCCACCATCAGCGGCACGAATGTCTCTGTTTCCGCATCGAAGGCTTCGATTTTTCCCGTGTGGATTTCGTAGACCCAGCCGTGCAGGCGCAGTGCACCGGTCTTGAGACGGGATGCGACAGACGGGTGAGTGCGAAGATGCGCGAGTTGCGCCAGGACGTTTTCGCGAATGAGCGCGCTCAGTTTTTCCTCCTCGGTAAGTCCGGCGCAGGTTTCTTCGACGATATGGCGCGCCACATCGCCGTGCAGCAGCCAGGATGAGACGGTGGGCATTTTGGCCACCTTCTCCGGGTAGAGGACACCGCGCATGGCGCCGCAGTCGGAATGGCCGCAGACGACAATATGTTCCACATCCAATGCCAGGACGGCGTACTCGATCGTTGCCGAGACCCCGCCCATGCGTTCACTGTAGGGCGGCACCATGTTGCCGGCGTTGCGTTGGATGAACAACTCGCCGGGGTCAGCCTGCATGATCATGCCCGGAAGGATTCTCGAATCGGCGCAGGTGATGAATAGCGCGCGGGGATGTTGTTCTCCCGCAAGGCGTTCGAAGGTTTCTTTCTTTCCTGGGAAGACGTCCGCAAGAAATTTCTCGTATCCAGAGACAAGTTTATTCATACATTTCTCCTCGAAAGACAGTTATGTTTTTGGGCTGTGGGTTTAAAGGAGAACGGCCGGCGGGGAGCGGCCAGAGGAAGCGCCGTGCAACGGGGCGCGGTACAGCACCGGCCGGGACGCGTCAAGGGGCTCCCAGCCAGTGAATGCGGGGAGCCACGGCTGAGCGGGCGCCGCCATGGCCGGCGAGGCTGACTGCCGTGGGGTGGATTGCCGGCTGAGGCTTGCCGCATTCGATCCGGCGAGCAACTCTCCGGCCCAATCGTAGGCGTCGTGATCCGCATCCAGTCTGGTGGTGCGCGTGGAGCGGGATCTCTGGTTGCGCAACGCCTTATCGGTATCCTTCGCCCCTTCGCCGGCCCCCCCGAGGAGGCACAGCATGAGCAAAGACCCGGCAAAGGCCCAGAATGTGGCGAAACGCCGCATATATCGTGTGTACCCCGTGACGGACAAGAATGTCAAGATCCGGCTGCCTCGCGCACAAGGGCTGCACAGAGGGGCGCCTGGAAGTCCTGCTCCAACTGGCTGGCCACTTCGAGAAGCCGCTGCCGTGTGGTCCTGCCCGGGCGCAGGGCTTCGTACACCGTGAGGATGAAGCTCTCCGGAACCGTGGCCAGTTCAGCGGCGCGGAGTAGATTTTCAGCGAGCTGGCCACGGCCCGCTTCGAGTGCGATCGCGGCCTGGCGCCGCAGGGCTTCGGGCGTTACGCGCAGATCGTCCATTACGATCCGCCCATCCAGAACGGCATCGAGAGTAATGCTGTCGAAGGCCCGGCCGGAGGGAGTTCGCAAATCCTGCGATGATTTTTCCGAAAGAGGATATTGGCTCATTGGTTCACCCGCATTTCCAGGGGCTTGGCAGAGGACATCACCTCCGCGGTTTCTTTCAAATGCAGAATCGTGGTTGGCACGATATAGCGTAGCCGGGCCATGTTGTCGATTTGCGTGGGGACGGGGAGTACAGGTTCACCTTTCGCATAACGCGCGGCGTTACGCCCGATGGCGCGGTAGGATTCCAGCGTGAGGTTGGGCGCCTGCGGAAACAGCTCCAGATTGTTGAGCGGAGGCAGGCCGCGGCGTGTGATGACCGTGGTCCCTTTGCTTTGGATTCCGATAGCGATGCCGGACCCGCTCAATCCCGCACCGGCATGGCCGATGAACCCGCAATCGGAGCTGGCGCGGATCTTGACGATGCGCGGGCGGAGCCCTTCCGCAGAGACGCCGGAAAGAAGTGCGGCCAGGACATCTCGATGCCCAAGGCCGAGAATGGTGGACTGGAGCGCGACACCGAAGGCCGGCCCCACAGCGATGACGACGTCAGAGGGATCGCTGGACACGCCGGCCTCGGCCAGAGGCTCCAGAACCGGTGCCGCGATGCCTCCGCCCGCGCCTATGGTGCGTGGATCGGGAGCCTGCGGGATGGCGCAGATCTCGCTCCAGCGCTCGCCATCCAGTCGATAGCCGGTGCCGGGGCCGGCATAGTCGTTGGGATCATTCACCGCGCTGAGAACCTTCGCGCCGGGCAGAACGACGGCCGAGGTTTGCAGGTAATCCCCTGATACGCGGAGCTTCTGCACGGCGAGGATCTTTTCGGCAATGTCCCGGAATCCCGTGGTGGCCAGCGCGCGGATGATGTCGATGCTGTTCCCGCCGCGTGCCAGGAACTGCTCGGCGGCGGTGAGATCGGCCACGACGTCGCGTTGCGGCATATCCTCGCTCGATAGCGCGGCCACCGCGGCATCCACTTCCTCGTCCCGTATGGCGGGAAGGCCCAACTCGCGGAACACGGCCTGAACGGCCAAAGCGGCGCGGCGGCGCACAGCCAGAACATCCTCGCGGGAGGCGGGACGCACGCCACCGTCGACACGCATGTCGCGTTGCAGAACGTTGTAATCGTCGATATCCAATGTGTCGAAGTTGCCGCCTCCGAAGAGATTGTCGGCGCGGGGCATGGAGCTGTATCCGGAGTGAATGAAATCGGTTCCCGGAAGGAACTGCAGCATCAGTTTGGCGCTCTTGCGAATCTCGGAATGCGACGCCATGGCATCGTTGCCGGAGGCAAGTTCCAGATCGAGCAGGCTGGCAATGAGATTTTCGGCGAGTACGCCGCGCACGCCGTCGGGTAGCGATTCGGGCAATGCGATGCAGCTGATGGAGCCATTCTGAACGCCCTGTGAACCGGCGCCGCGAATCGCCATGAGGCAACGCGCTTCCAGGTACAGCATGCACTTGCCTTCGGAATGGCCCATCAAGGCCTCCGACCCAGTGCCGGAAGTGAACCGCACCTTGATGCCGCGTGAGGCATAAGCAGCGGCCAGGAAGGATTTTGACCACGGCGTGTCGTCGCCATCGCGGAACGCCTGCTCGGTACCGTAGACGGACAACGTTTCGGCATAAGTAGTGAGACCTGCCAGCGCCAGCTTCAAACTAAGGGCTTCTTCCACTGCGCATTGGGTGAGCGCTGACCCGCGTCCCGTTTGCGAGCCGATGAGAATGGCCAAGGCATTGAATGGCGCATAGCGGGCTACACCCACCGTGGTTTCCAACTCGGCAAATCCGCGTTCGACGGCCTCGGCGGCGTCGGCAGCCAGCAGGGCGGGGTTTTCTTTTCGATTGGTGACGTGAGCCTGATTGAAGGGAGTGCGCCGGGCACGCATCTTCTGCAAGGCCATCATCATCTCGACAACGTTCAGTAGGTTGACGATCTCCACAATGCGGGCGGGAGTCAGTCCGCGGAACAGGCGGATAATTTCCTGCCGTGGGATGTGAATGTCCACCAGCATGCGGGCGATGGCGAGTGGGGATGCCGCCATTGCTTCTCCGGCCATATCGATATCGATGGAGCGGAGGGCAATAAAGCGGTCAATCATATCGAATTCGGCTTCGGGTTTTCCGTCCAGTTCCACGATGCGTTGGCCCCGGATAACGATGCTTGGCCACGGGTCGCCGGGACCGGGGAACAGACGAAGTCCGGTTTCCGGCCACTCTTCAATGAAGCTGTCGAGTTGGATGGGTCTTTGCGCGCGCGCCTGGAAGCGTTTGGATGGCTCCATGCGCTTCAGGATACACAGGGGCGGCGGTTCAGCGCAGGGTTGCTTCCTGGCGCAGGCTGTCCCAGAAGGCCGGGTCCGCATTCGAATCCGGAGGCAACTCCGCGCCGGGCTGCGCCAGTGCACGGGCGAATTGGACGGTGGATAATCCGAAACGGGAATCCAGCGCCACTGGTTCGGCTTTGTTCACCGCTTTGCTAACGGCGCTGTAGTCGTTGGGAAACGTCCATGCGACGGGACGCTCCAACAACGCCTCGATTTGCGGAACGGGAAGATCCTGCTTATGCCAGCGATTGACCAGCAGGGCGGAGCGAGCCGGATCGGCACGCCAATGGGCGAGTTCCCTGACACGAGCGTGAGCCAGTTTGATGGCGGGGATTTCCTGTGTGCCCACCAGGAACACGGCTCTCGCCCGGCGCACCAGCTCGGAACTGGCGTCGTTAATCACCTCCGGCAGGTCCGCCAGGATGAAATCGTAGCGGGCTTTGGCGAATTCCAGCAGGCGGAAATAATCGTCCCAGGCAGGCCGTGCCGCCAGCGGGGCTCGATCGGAGAAGAGGAAGTCAATGCCATGGCAGCGTGTGAGGAACCGGTGAAAGCCCGGCTCGTCGAGCGGTAACTTATGTTCCAGCAGGTTGCGCACCGACTGGACAGGGTACTGGTTGAGGAGGAAGGACAGAACTCCGGACCGCAGGTCGGCTTCGATCACCAGTACCTTCTTTTTTAAGATCACTGCGAGTGCGGTGGCTGTGGCGAGCACCACCGTGCTGGCGCCGCTACCGGCTTTGGCGGGCAGGAACGCACACAGATTCTCAACCACCAGCCCAGAGGCCGCATGCACGGCGGACTGTAACGCCTTGTCGAACTCCGCTTCTTCAGGGATGGCGGGGAAGACCTGGACCACGCCGTTGGTGTAGGGGTCGGGCATTTCCTTCGGTCCGGCTCCGAAGGCCAGGATGGCTGTGCGCGGCGAGATGCGGTAGATCTGGCGAGCCAGTTCCGCGGCCACGGTCCGCTGATGGAAGTCCAGGACAACCACCTCGGGATTCACCGCGCGAACCAGACGGATCATGGAGGGGGAATCCGGATAACGATTATAAGACCGCATCATCCGCGTACGCCCGGAACCCCTAATTAAGGCCTGTATGGACAGAAGTCTGTCCTCGTCGGCGGCAATCACAATAACGGACAGCATTCGGGGAGTCGTCCTTGACTATTGCCTGATTATACTCTTCGGATGCGGCGCCGGATGGGCAGGCGAAGAACCTCCCACCCCGTGATGGGTTTTCCCTGGCATTTCCCCGTTAACAGACAAGGAGCACGAGAGAGGCTTCCAAAAACTGGAATAGAGGAGATGACGATGAAACGACAGTCGAGGGATACGCAAAGCGGTTTTACTCTGATTGAACTTCTGGTGGTGATCGCGATCATCGCGATTCTGATCGGCCTGCTGTTGCCGGCGGTGCAAAAGGTCCGCGAGGCGGCCAACCGCAGCCAGTGCTCTAACAACCTGAAACAACTGGCAATTGCGATTCATGGCAATTACAACAACACCAAGAGATATCCGGGCAGCCTGGCGGAAGCCATGCGGCTGGCCAAACTGCCGGAAGACGGAGTCGTAGGCGGCTACCGGTATACGGTGGTGAAGGCCACTTCCACCGAGTTTGCCATTGCCGGCAATCCCGTTCCTGGCATCACGGGAACCGAAACCGGGACTCTGCAGTTTGCGGGCGCCGCTTACGGGATCAACTTCACGCCGACGCCTGGCGCGGAGAAGGGATTAGCCATCATGTGGGATCAATGCTTCCAGACCACTGCGCGGTCCGTGAACTCGTTGGTGCAACTGTTGCCCTACATCGAACAGGATAATCTCTACAAGCAGGTCCGCTCCTACTCTTCCAGTACGGCAGCGGCGCAGGATGCAGCGGCTCGCCTGACGGACGCAAACGGGCAGATCACCTTCTCGCACACGGGCGGGGTTCTGGTGGCAATGGGCGACGGATCCGTGCGGTCGATCACCACGGACTTCTGGAATTCGATGGTCAAGGCGTTCCAACTCGGCGCGAACCGCGAGCAATGGACTGCTCTGCCGGGTATCCGGAGCACGAATGTGGTGCCTTCTGATCCAATCCTCTTCCAGATCTCGACACTGCGTGGGCTGACGGCCAGCATGGTGGGCGATCCGAGGCTGGAAGGATTGCTGCTGCCGGCAGTGGACGCCGCGGCGACGGCGCAGACGCAGGGCGACACGGCGGCGATGTCCGACGCCATCAAGAATTATGTGAAGCAGGTGGAAGCCGGGATCGCTCGCGGCCAGGTGACCGCGGATGCCGGGCAGACGCTGATCACGATCGCCAAAACTCTCTAGGAATCTTCGGCGAAACGCAAAGCAAAAGCGCAATCCCTCATCAAGGGGCGGAGGCAACTCCGCCCCGTTTTTCATTTGTGGGCTTACAATAGTGCGTATATGCGCAAAGTAGTATTCGGGGCAGCAGTCTGGGTCTGCCTCGCAGCGGCGGCATTCAGCCAGTCCAAACAGCCGTCGGCGCTCGACAAAGCGGCCCTGGAAGCGTACCTCCGGCACCAGTTCCTCATTCCTGCCAACATCCGTATTGCCGTGGACGATGCGAAACCCTCGGAAATCCCTTCCATGATGCTGGTGGGTGTGAACCTGACCGATGGGGCGCAGATGAAGCAGCGGGTGGAGTTTTACGTGAGCGGTGACGGCAGGAAGATGATCCAAGGCAAAGTGTTCGATATTGCCGAGAGCCCCTTTGCCGGCGATCTGAAGCTTCTGGACAATTCCGGCTACCCTGCCACTGGCCCGGCCAACGCTCCCGTGACTCTGGAGGTTTTCAGCGATTTCCAATGCCAGTTTTGCAAGGAAGCGGCGAAGACGATCCGGGCCAATGTGGAGAAGGAGTACGCGGATAAGGTGCGGGTGGTGTTCCGCGATTTTCCCCTCGATCAAATTCATCCCTGGGCCCGTCCGGCGGCGATTGCCGGGCGTTGCGTGCAGAAACTGGACGGCGCGGCATTCTGGCAGTACCACGACTGGATTTTCGAGCAGCAGGCGAGCATCACTGTGGAGAACCTGAAGCCAAAGACGCTGGAGCTCTTCAATGGCAAGCTGGATACGCTGCAATTGACGCAGTGTATCGATGCCAAAGTGACAGAGAAAGAAGTGGAGAAGAGCGTGGCGACGGGCCGGGCCCTGCAGGTGGCATCGACGCCAACGATGTTCGTGAATGGCCGCAGAGTGGTGGGAAACGCAGCGTGGCCTGAATTGAAGCGCATTGTCGATTACGAAATCGGCTACGCCGCCAAGCATGCCATTCCGGGAGCGAAGTAAATCGATATGAAGATGCTATTGTGGGCAACCGCCGCCGCCGTTGGCGTGTCTCTGTTTGCCGGCAGCCGCGCCGGCGTGCAGGATCTGGACCCGGACAGTTACTTGAAACACGTCAAGTTTCTGGCGTCGGAAAAATTGAAGGGGCGCGGCACGGGAACCCAGGGACTGGAGCGGGCCGCCGACTACCTTGGCAGGCAATTCCGGTCGTATGGCCTGAAGCCTCTGAACGGGGGCTATTTCCAGGAATTCCAGGTGACGGTGCGGGCGGAGTTGGGATCCCGCAACAAGTTCGCCTATCAATCTGGCACTGCGCAGACGAGCCTGAAACTCCAGG
>CALFYN010000232.1 GCA_937952345.1 uncultured Acidobacteriota bacterium | reverse complement strand
GAGATCAGTGCGAGGAGGAGAATGGTGCCTCCCGCCAGCATGGGGTCTCGGGGCTGGATTCCGAAGAGTTGGGAGGATACGTACTGCGCCAGTGCCAGGGCGGCGGGCACGCCTAGGATGAGGCCGATGGAGAGGAGGAGGAGCACTTCCTTCATGACCAGCCAGAGGACAGTGGATCGAGGTGCACCGAGAGCCATGCGGAGACCCATTTCTTTTGTCCGGCGTGTGACGACGAAGGCCATCACGCCATAGAGGCCGATGGCGGCGAGCAGCGTGGCGAGCATCCCGAAGCCAGCCGAGAGCATGGCGATGAGGCGCTCGGAAAGGAGCGTCTGGTCGAGTTGATCGGAGAGGGTTTTCATGGAATAGACGGGGATGGCGGGATCGAGTTTGCGCACCTCGTTGCGGAGAGCGGCATACATTTGCGAGGAGCCGAGGGTGGAGCGAACGTAGAAGGCCACTCCGAAGGATGCATAGTGCGGAATGAACACCTGGCGGCGCACGCCTTCGCGGGGGCCTTCGTAGAGGGAGTCTTCGACTACGCCGATGATTTCGGTTTCCAGTTTGGCTTTGCTGGAGCCCTGGCCGATGTGGCGGCCGACCGCGCTCCTGCCCTTGAAGAAATGCTCGGCGAATTTGCGATTGACGATGGCTACTTTGGGTTCGGGCTTGTAGTCGCGGAGATCGAAATCGCGGCCTTCGAGGAGGCGAATGCCCATGGCTTCGAAGTAGCCGGGTGAGAGCGCGTTCATGAAGGCCTGCATGTCCTCGCCATCCTTTGCCTGATGGCCTTCGACTTGCGTGCTGCTATCCCATTCATCGCCGCTGAGGAGCGCCACGGTGGCGTGTCCGGCGGCTTTCACGCCGGGGACGGCGCGGACGTTGTCGAGCAATTGCCGGTAAAATTGCACGGCGCGCGGGGTGTCGTAGCCGTTCAAGGCGGGAGCGAGTTGGAAGGTGATCAGGTTGTCAATCTGGTGGAAGCCTGTATCGGTGGACTTGAGATTCTGCAGGCTGCGGACAAACAATCCGGCGCCGAACAACAAGAGGAAACTGAGCGCGACTTGGGCCGATACGAGGCCTTTGCGCAGATAGAGCGAGCCGCCTTGTCCGGCGATGGAGCCGACGGCGTCCTTGAGGGTGGTCCAGGGGTCGGGGCGGCTGGCGCGCAAGGCGGGGAGCAAGCCGAAGATCACACCGGTGCATACGGTGAGGACGAGGGTGAAGGCGAGGATGCGCGCATCGGGGTGGGGATCGATGAGGAGGGGGCTGCCCTCGGAGGGCACGACGGCGAGCAATCCACGGGTCATGGCGACGGCGAGTGCGATGCCGGCAAGGCCACCGGCGAGCGAGAGCACGAGGCTCTCCACCAATAACTGGCGTACCAGTTGTGAGCGTGAGGCTCCGATGGAGAGGCGCACGGCGATTTCTTTCTGGCGTGCGAAGGCGCGGGCGATGAGGAGATTGGCGACGTGCGGGACTTTTTTCGAGGTTTTGTCCTCATGTGGAGCGAAGCCGAAACCGTCGGCGCCGATGACGGCGTTGGCATGGACGGTGCAGTTTTCACCAATCACACAGTCAAAATGTACACGTGCGCCGGGAAAAAGACGGGTGCCATCGCCGATGCGGGCGTTGCGACCGATGTACACCTGGGGGTAAATCGTACAGTTGTTTCCGATAATGGCGCCTTCTTCGATGACTGCAAAAACACCCACGCTCGTGCCGAGGCCGATTTTGGCGCTCTTGTGTACGAAGGCCTGTTCGGACACTGTCGTGCCATTTGTGTTGTTTTCGGTATCGAATTTTTGAAGTAAAAAAGCGAGACTGCTGCGCACG
>CALFYN010000231.1 GCA_937952345.1 uncultured Acidobacteriota bacterium | reverse complement strand
CAGGTTGGCAACCGTATGTTGACCGGACAAGGCGACAACCCCGCCTTCCGCAGCATGGCCATCTCCATGAACGACAAGATGCAGATCGATGACAACATCGCCATCCAGTATGGCGCCACTCTCGAATCGGTGCAGTTCGTTCAGCGTCTCAACTACCTTTCCCCCTACGCCAAGCTCAGCTACGCCATCGATGAATTCGGCGTCGTGGAGTTCGGCTATAGCTCCGGCCTTCCGCCCACCCAGTTCTACACCAACGGATCCACCCACGACGAAAGCGAACTCCAGCAGCGGCAGCTCGCCGGACTCTCCACTTTCCCGCGTGTCTCCCTGCGCAACGGCCGCGCCGAAATCCAGCGCGCCGAAAACTTCGAACTCGGCCTGCGCAAAAAGATCGGCTCCTCCACCATCAGCGGCGGAGCCTACAAGGAGTCCTTCACCAACGCCGTGCTCACCGCCACCGGCGCCGACGGAGCCTTCGGTGCCGGAGACCTGCTCCCCGACATGTTCTCCTCCGCCTCGCTCTTCAATGCCGGCCGCTATCGCAGCATTGGCTACATGGCATCGATCGCCCAGCAACTGAGCGATAACTGGACCGTCACCGTCGGATACGGCAACGCTGGCGTCCTCGAAGCCTCTCGCGATCAGATGACCACCGAAAGCGCCGCCGAACTCCGCTCTTCGCTTCAAACCAAGCGCCGCCATCAGGCCACCATGCAACTCGCCGGACTCCTCGAACCCACCGGCACACGCGTTGCCACCAGCTATCAGTTCATGAACGGCAAGGCCCTCACTCCCGGCCACTTCTACATGACGGACCGCATCAATCCGCAACAGGGATTCAATGTCCACGTCCGCCAGCCCATCCCATTCTTGGGAATGCGTGGTGGCAAGGTAGAGGCCACTGCTGATATCCGCAATATCCTGGCGCAAGGCTATCAGCCCATCACCACCGCCAGCGGCCGCCGCCTCCAACTCGTCCACTCACCCCGCGCTCTCCGCGGCGGCTTGGCGTTTATCTTCTGAGCCTGTAACTTCAGTCACCGGGCAATCCGCGCCTCCCGCGTTACCATCCTCCTGGAGGATTCTACGCCGATGGCTGACCAACCCGACTGGACTCACAAGCCTCTCCGTGAACTCATGCGGCACATCGTCCGGAAGCATCACGGCTATCTTCGCGCCGCCATGCCCCAAATCCATCAGCACATCCAAACCGTTCTCTCGAAATACGGCGACCGCGGCCCCGACCCCAGCCTCAGTCGTATCTTCGCAGCCATGTGGGACGAGCTCGACCTCCACATCGACAAAGAGGAAACCGTTCTCTTTCCCTACCTCGACCGCCTCGAAGCCGCCGTCGCCAACTCCCAGACTCCGCCTCACCCTGGCTGGTCCGAAAACCCTCTCGAACTCATGGAGGACGAGCACGCCTCCGCCACCGAAGCGCTCGCCCGCATGCGCCAGCTCACAGCCCACTACACCATTCCCGATAACGCCTGCCCCACCTACGCCGCCCTCATGGCCGGCCTGCGCGAACTGGAAGCGGATCTCCATCTCCATATTCACCTCGAAAACGACATCCTCTTCCCCCGCGCCCGTCAACTCATGTAACCATCGCCGCCGCCGCACACGTCCGCTACACTGGAACTATGCTGGGCGGAGCCTTCTTACTCTTCCTGCTCGCGCAGGCCGATCATGCCGCCGAAGGGCGCAAAGCCCTCGAAGCCAACCAGTTCATCCAAGCCGCCGAGCACTACCAGAAGGCTGTGGACGCCGACCCGAAGGACTGGACCTCCCGTTTCCACCTCGCACTCTCCCTCAGCCTCCTCAACAAGGATCCCGAAGCCATCGCCGCCTATCGCAAAGTCCTCGAGGATCAGCCCGATCTCTACGAGGCGCAACTCAACCTCGGCATCCTTCTGCTGCGTCAGAAGGACGCCCCCGAAGCGGAGAAACTGCTCGCGGCTGCCGCCGAAAAGAAACCCAAGGAATATCGCCCTCAGTTCTACCTCGCCGAAGCCCGCGCAGCCATCGGCCAGGCCGCTCCCGCCGAAGCCGCCTATCGTACCTCCCTAGAAATCCAGCCCAAGTCCGCTGAGGCCGCCCTCGGCCTGGGGCGTGTCCTCGCCAAATCCGCCCAGTGGGACGAGGCGGAAAAATACTACCGCCAGGCCGCCGAGGATCCCGAATATCGCCGCGCCCCCCTCGAACTCGCCGCCTCCTTCGAACAGGCCAAACTCCACGATCGTGCCGTCGCCATCTACCGCCTCTTCCCCGAAGACCCGGCCGCCCGCGAACGCGCCGGCGAACTCCTGCTGCAAGGCGGTAAAGCCGGCGACGCCATCCCCGACCTCGAAAACGCCTACCAGAAATCCCCCACCAACGCCAACCGCCTCGCCCTGGCTACCGCTTATCTGCGCACCAAACAAGCCGCCAAAGCCCTCCCGCTGCTCCAGCAGGCCACCGCCGCCGAGCCCAACATCCTCGAACTCCGCCTTTACTACGGCCGCGCCCTCCGTGACCAGCGCGACTTCCCCAACGCCGCCCGCGAGTTCTTCCGCGCCACTCAGATCAAACCCGATTCCAAGGAGGCCTGGAACGAACTCTCCGCCATGCTCATTTCGCTCGAGAATTACCCCCAGGCCCTCGCCGCCCTGGACAAAGCCCAAGCCCTCGCCGGCGGCGAGAATCCCGGCTATTTCTATTTCCGTGCCATCGTCCTCGACCGTATGAAGGAATACAAACTTGCACTCCCCAACTACGAAAAGTTCCTCTCCTTAAGTCAGGGCAACCCTGATGAAGAATTCAAGTCCAGGGAGCGGATAAAAGTCATCCGTAAAATACTGAGCAAGCGATGAGAATGATTTGCATATTATTGTTGATCGGTTCATTGCTCCCCGCGCAACAGCAATCCCCCGATCCCTTCGCCTCCATCCTCGCCGAGCCCAATCCGGAAAAACGCTACGCCAAAGCACTCGACCTTGCCGTCGCAGAAGTCAACGCCGCACGCAAGAAATACGAAAATGGAAGCTTGGAAGATTTTCGCTCTTCGCTTATATTGGTAGAGAAATCAGTCCGTTTTGCCGACGAGACCCTGCGCGGCACGGGCAAGAATCCCGCCAAGAGTCCGAAACACTTTAAGCGGGCGGAGCAAAAGATACGCGATATCATGCGGAAACTATCGGGGTTGGAGGATGCGGTCAGCGTCGACGATCGTACGCCCGTACGGAAAACGTACGATGCCCTCGAGAAACTCCAGGAAGAGATCGTAATGGATATCGTCGGGCGCCGCCGCTAAATCCTCAGGAGGACGGGTGACCAGGGCCGCCGTTGCCGCCCTCCTGCCGGTCCTGGCATTCGGGCAGTCCGCTCCCGTTCGAGTCGGATCTAACGAACAATACCCCATCGTCTACCGCAACGCCGGCGGCGCAGTGGAGGGCTTCTTCATCTCCGCCTTTCGTGAGGCAGGCCGCCGTCTCGGCCGGGACATCCAATGGGTTATCACCAAGGAGTCCCCAGTCCAGGCTGCCGCCTCCGGCGAAATCGACATCTGGGCCGGCGCGGTCCCCGCCCCTGAACGCCGCAAAGTCCTGCACTTCACCGACCCTTGGTGGATTGATATGTACCAGCTCGTGGTCCGCGCCGATTCCCCGCTCCGGCAACACAGCTCGCTTTCCGGCCACAAACTCACCATCCATCGCGGGCCTCCCCTCACCCAGCCTGCCGAAACCCTCTTCCCCGGCGCGCACATCGATTACCAGGCCTCTAGTGAGGACACTCTGCGAGCTGTCTGCACCGGCGCCTCCGATGCCGCCCTGATCACCTCGAACCTCATGCGGCCATTGCTGCTCCAGAGGCCGCGCCAGTGCGAAACCATCGCCTTCCGCAACCTACCTCAGCCCGTCGGAGGCATGGAACTGGCCATCGCCGCTCCGTTCCCCAATGCCCGCATCGCCGATGACCTGCGCGCCGAACTTAGCCGTATGCAGCAGGACGGCACACTGTTCCGCATTGCCGCGATGTTCCCCGGCGTGGAAGGCTCCATCCCCACCCCCTATGCTCCGCCCCCTCCCTCTCCCTGGCTGCCCGCCCTCGGCGTCCTGCTCCTGCTCACCGTCATCAGTTCTCTTTGGCTGCTCGCCGCCGAGCGCCGCCGGAAACGGCTGGCTCTGGCCTCGGCCGAGCGCGCCACGCGGGCCAAGGAGGAATTCCTCGCTACCATCAGCCACGAAATTCGCACTCCCATGAACGCCGTCCTCGGCTATCTCGACCTGCTCGAGGACACTTCCCTCAACAGCGAGCAAAAGCATCTTGCCGGCGACATCAGCCGGGCCACGTCCTCGCTCCTCACACTCCTCTCCGATATTCTCGATTTCTCCCGCATCCGCTCCGGGAATCTCGAACTGGCCCAGGAGCGCTTCGACCTGGTTTCTCTCCTCCAGGACGTCGCCTCATCCACCGTCCTGCTCGCCGAGGCCAAGGATCTCGAGCTGGCCGTCTACATCGACCCGCAATCTCCACGCTACCTCCGCGGCGATGCCGGCAGAATCCGCCAGATACTGCTCAACCTCTCCGCCAACGCCGTCAAGTTCACCACCGCCGGCTGCGTCAAACTCGACGCCAGCTACCGCGATGGCGCCCTGCTCCTCGTCGTTCGCGATACCGGCGCCGGCATTCCGGAAGCGAAATTCGACGCCATCTTCGAACCCTTCGCCCAGGTCGATTCCACCGATACCCGACGCTATGGTGGTCTCGGCCTCGGCCTCGCCATCGTCCGCGATCTCGTTCGGCTCATGCACGGCAAAATCGAAGTCGACAGCCATCTCGGTATCGGCTCTCAATTCACAGTGCGCATCCCCATGCAGGCGGAATCCGCCGAAGGTTGGCTGCTCCCCTCGGCCGTCAGTTCCCATCTGTCTGCCGTCCTCCTCCTGCGTGAGTCCGCCAATACCTCCATCCTTCGCGAATACCTCCGCGCCGCGGGCGCCGAGGTCCGCGAATTCCGCGACGAAGAAGATGCCGCCGGCTGGCTGCGCAACAACGGTTCCGCCGCCGAGAAGTCCCTTCTCGTTTTCGCCGACCCCCGCCTGCTCGTCATGCCGGAGTTGTTCGCTCACGATGTCCGCACCATGAACTGGAACAACGGCAAACGCCTCTTTCTGGCCGGTCCCATCTCCGCCCTGCGTTTGCTCACCCATCGCGCCCGAGAGCCGTTCCATGGCGCTCTCGAGTGGCCCGTCTCCGTCACCGCCCTCCTACAGGTGCTTTCCCCCGCAGCCGAATCCCGCCAATCCTCCGTCCCGCCGCAACCGCCGCTTGGCGGGCGAGTCCTGGTTGTCGACGACAACCCCATCAACCGTAAGGTCGCTAGCGCACTCCTCCGCAAACTCGGCTGCGAAGTCGATGTCGCCGACGACGGCCACGCCGCCGCCGATATGTGCGCCCACACCCGCTACTCCGTGGTTCTGATGGATTGCCAGATGCCGCTCATGGACGGATACGCCGCCGCCAACATGATTCGCAGCCGTGAAACCAACGCATTCCGCACCCGCATCATCGGCGTCAGCGCCAGCACCGAACCCGAAACCCGTACCCGCTGCCTCGAAGCCGGCATGGACGGCTACCTCCCCAAGCCACTCACTGCCCTCACGCTCCGCCGTCTCATCGAGGAAATCCAGGAACCCGATCCCAGACCATAAGTTGTTACATTCCTCCCCGGCCGGAACTAGCCTCCGGCACACCGCGTCTCTTCGAAGGTGAAGCTTGCCCACTCCGCATTCCTGCTGTGCGCCATGCTGGCCCCCCCCGCCGAAGTCCCCGTCCTCCGTTTCCCCCACCCATTCCCCCCCTCGCGACTCCTCATCCCCAACCCTGCCGTGCAAGGCGAAGCCAAACGCACAGCCATCGTCATGCTCCATGGCAGCGAAGGCGGTTCGCAGTGGCTCATCAAACCCGAAGCCGATCTCATCGCCAGCCAAGGCTACGCGGTTCTCGTACTCTGCTATTTCGATTGCAACCGCGGCATCACCGGAGTCCGCCAGACGCTCCGCGACGTCGATGTCTCCCTGGTCCACCGCGCCGTTGCCTGGATGCGCGAGCAGGAGTGGAGCAACGGCAAGGTGGCCATCTATGGCTTCTCCCGGGGAGCCGAACTGGCCCTCATCGCTGCCAGCCTCACCGTCCCCGATGCCGAGCGTCCCGACGCCGTCATCGCCCACTCGC
>CALFYN010000230.1 GCA_937952345.1 uncultured Acidobacteriota bacterium | reverse complement strand
CGGTCGATCGCGCAAGGCTGCCCGTACAAATGCACCGGCATGAGCGCAGCGGTCGCCTTCCGCAGGCGATTTCCGGCATCGTCGGCATCGATCTGCAGCGTGCGCGGATTCACATCGGCAAAGCGAATCCCGCATCCGGCCGCCAGGATCCCGATGCCGCTGAACGGCGCTGTCAGGGCCGTCGTCAGCACTTCCTGCTTCGGCGAGTTCAGCCCCGCCGCGCGCAAACACAGTTGAATCGCGTCCGTCCCATTGCCCACGCCGACCGCCGCGGCTGCCCCGAGCGCCGACGCGAATTCCTGCTCAAACGCCCGCACCTGCTCGCCGAGGATGAACCACTGCCGCTCCATCAACTCGCCGAGGCGTTGCTTCACCGCATCTTGCGTGGCCTCCAGAACGGGCCGGAAGTTTACTATAGGTACAGGCATCGTCGAATCATCCCACCCTTCGCGCCAACCCTCCACAACTGTAGGCGCAGCCGGATCAACTGAACGAGCGTCCGCAACAGGCTCTTTACGCGGAAGAACTGCGATCGCCCATGCAGCCGCGGGTAGTGGTGTACACCAACTTCTTCCACATCCCATCCGCTCAGTTCCAGCTTCCTCACCAGTTCTACGCAGATCGTGCCGCTGGTGGACGTCAGCTCCATGTTCTTGAGCAACTCCCGCCGGATGAGGCGAAAGTCGCAGTCGATGTCGCGGATGTGCACTCCAAACAAAAGCCGTGCAAATTGATTGTAGATCTTTCCAATGGCGATGCGGTGCCAGGGGTCGTTTCGCTGCAGCTTGTACCCGTTGACAAATCCCGTACCCGGACCCATGCGCTCATACAAGCGGGGCAACTCCGAGGGATCGTACTGTCCGTCGCCGTCCGTGTAGAACACCAGGTCGTTCTTTGCCGCCGCAAACCCGCTGCGTAGCGCGCCGCCGTAGCCGCGATTGACCTGGTGCGTTACCACCCGCAAACGCGGTCCGTAACGCTGTTGCAACTGCGCTAGAACTTCGCCGGTATTGTCGTGGCTGCCGTCGTTGACGACAATCACCTCGTGCTCCGGAAACCCCGCTTCCAGCACCGCGAACGTCTTCTCCAGCAGCCGCGGGAGCGACGGCGCGTCGTTATAGGCTGGAAAGAACACACTGATACTCTCTGGCGAGGATCCGTTACGAGACATAGGGATCTTTTATGGACTCCCCAGGATAGTTCTACGAGGGTGCGCTTTGCAACTTCTCTAGAACAAAATCTTCAATCCAACGAAGATGCGCCGCTCCTCCTGCCCGGTCTGCGTCGCCGTTACGCGCCCGAACAGAGTGTTCTGGGGAACGGTATTCGGCGGCGAGAAGTTCGGAGTGTTCATCGCTCCCTCCGCTTCACCGCGCAATTGCACGCGCAGCCCTTCCATGATCTGGAAGTTCTTCTGCACCGACATGTCCCAAACGTTGATGCCATAGGCCCGGATATTCGACAGCCGCAACGGGAAGGTGCGGATATTTTGATCGAGCTGGAATGCCGCGCGGCGCTCGAAGCCGTCGGTCCGGAACCAGTTGTGGATGCTCTGGTTCGGCTCCACCATGTTCGCGTACGTGCCCGAATAGATCACGTTGCCGAAGTTCAGCGGCGCTCCGGTCTGTCCCTGATAGAGCGCCTGGATTTGCCATCCGCCCGCCGCCGCATCCAGCCAGCGTGGCATCGTGCCGCCGAAGTGCTTTCCGCGGCCGAACGGCAGTTCGTACATCGCCGCGAAGGTGAGGCGCTGCGTGCGGTCGAGATCGGAGATGATGTGCGTCGGGATCGCGTCCGTCGGATTCAGATACTGCACTGCCTCCATTGCCTTCGACCATGTGTAGTTGGCCTGCATCAACAAGCCCTGTGCGAAGCGGCGTTCAAAACGCGCCGTGAAGGCGTGATACCACGATGACCCCGCCGGCAGCCCCGTGCTCAAATCGCCGAAGTGCGGCTGATTGCGCAGCAACTGCGCCCGCGTTGTGTTGGCGTTGGCGAAGAACGCCGTTCCACTGAACCCACTGATGCCACGGAACGGGTTCGGAACCGCCGCCGTCAGGAAGTTGATGGCCGGCGTATCGCGCACCGGGCTGGTGCTCATGTATTGCAGAGGAACCGGATTGAGCACCGTCGGCACGCGCAGCCGCGTCGCCCGATTGCCTTGATAGCCGATTTCCACCACGCTACGCGGCGCCGGTTCAAACTGAATGCTGTAGCTCCAGCGTTGTGTATACGGACGCCGTCCATCGGCCGCCGTAAATCCCGGCGAGCGCCCGAGGAACGTCGTCAATCCTTGCGACGCGCCCGCCGGACGGTCGATTCCCGCCGGAAACGGATTGGTGATCGATGCCACATACGTCCGCCCGTTATCATTCGACGCCACCACATTCGTTCGTTGGTTGAAGCCCGGTTGCGGCACATCGGAGAAGTCGGCACCCA
>CALFYN010000229.1 GCA_937952345.1 uncultured Acidobacteriota bacterium | reverse complement strand
GGCGATCTTCGACCAGAGCTGGTACCGGCGGGTGCTGATCGACCGTGTGGAAAAGCGGGTCAGCAAGATGGTGTGGAAGCAGGCGTTCGAGGATATCAATGACTTTGAGCGTGCGCTGGCCGATGATGGGTATTTGATTCACAAGGTATTTCTGCATATCAGCCGGGATGAGCAGAAGCGCCGGTTGAAGGCTCTGGCGAAGGATCCGATTTCGAAGAAAATGCGCGATCCCGAGGACCGGCTGCAACAGAAGCACTACAAGCATTACTTCACGGCGGTGGAGGAAATGCTGATGCGCACGGAGACGGAATGGGCGCCATGGACCATCGTGGAGGCCAACGACGCGCGGTTTGCGAGGGTGAAGGTATTTGAGACGGCGATTCACAGGCTGGAATCGGCGTTGGCGCGGCGCAAGGAGGAGAAGCGGTAACGATGCTCGAAAATATCGATCTGACGCAGAAGGTGAGCGAGAAAGAATACGAGTATTATCTGCCGCTGTATCAAGCGCAAATGCGCGAACTGGCGTATCAATTGTATCTGCGCAAGCGGTTGCTGATTGTGGTGTATGAAGGATGGGACGCGGCGGGTAAAGGCGGCAACATCCGAAGGGTGACGGCACGGCTCGATCCTCGGGGGTATGAGGTGTTCGCGATCGCGGCGCCTTCCGGAGAGGATAAGACCCATCACTATCTATGGCGTTTCTGGCGGCGTCTGCATCCACCGGAAGAGAAGCAGGTGCTGATTTTCGACCGGAGTTGGTACGGGCGTGTGCTGGTGGAGCGTGTGGAAGGCTTCGCCGAAGAGCATGAATGGAAGCGGGCGTACCGCGAGATCAATCATTTCGAACGGCAATTAACTGATTCCGGGGCCATTATTGTGAAGTTCTGGATGCAGATCAGCCCGCAGGAACAACTGAAGCGTTTCAAGGAGCGCGAGGATAAGCCGTACAAGTCGTGGAAGCTGACGGGCGAGGATTGGCGGAATCGCGACAAATGGCCGCAATACAACGAAGCGGTGGAGGAGATGCTACTGAAGACAAGCACTATTCATGCGCCGTGGACGATTGTGGAAGGCAACTACAAGTGGTTCGCCCGGGTGAAGTGTTTGCGGACGCTGGTGGAGCGAACCAGCCGGGAGCTGAATTACCGCCCGAGAATCTACAAACCAACACCACGAACGGAATAAACCGGCACGCCGGAGGAATGTCACTTCCAGAAATTCTGGAAAGGCGGTGGGTATGGTAAGCTCCTCGCAAACAGCGATGGACCCCCTTGTGATCGCCGGCAAACAGTGCCGGGAATGGGCAGAGAGCTCAGCGTTGGAGTGGCTGGAGACGAACGGCGACGGCGGTTTCGCCATGGGCACCGTTTCCGGGGCCAATACGCGACGGTATCACGGATTGCTGGTGGCTTCGCTGCGTCCTCCGGTGGAACGGCAAGTGCTGCTCTCGCGAATGGAGGAAGTGGTGTCGTGCGGCGGAGAGAATGCGAATCTTGGGGCGGCCCAGTATCCGGGAGTTGTGACGCCAAGTGGGTATCAACTGCTGGAGGAGTTCCGGCTGGATCCGTTTCCGGTCTGGGTGTACCGGGTGGGGAACGCGAGAGTTGAGAAACAGGTGTTTCTGGTGCGGGGGCAGCAGACGGCTGTGATTGCCTATCGCGCTTCAGAGCGCTGCACGGTTCACGTGCGGCCGTTTCTGGCGTTTCGCGATTACCACTCTCTGCGCCATGCCGGTGATGCGTTTCCCACCGCGGTGGAATCCGATGGGCGTACGGTGTCCGTGCAGCCGTTCGCCGCCGGGCCACGGCTATGGTTGCATCACAATGCGCGCGGATTCGTTCCCGCCGGTGATTGGTATTACCGCAATGAATACCGCGAAGAAATGGAGCGGGGCCTCGATTTCCAGGAGGATCTCTATTCGCCGGGATGGTTCCAGTTTGAGTTGGAGGCGGGCGAGACAGGGTTTGTGGTGGCGACGGTCGAGGATGCCGCCGCGCCGGGGTTGGATGCTGTGCGGGATTGGGAGCGGGAACGGCGGGAACAGGGCAATTGGTCTAATAGGCTGGAATCGGCGGCAGAGCAGTTCCTGGTGCGGCGTGCTGATGGATCGCCGACGATCCTTGCCGGCTATCCGTGGTTTACGGACTGGGGCAGGGATACGATGATTTCGATACCGGGGCTGCTGCTGTCACGGGGGCGCATGCAGGAGGCGCGCGACATTCTGCGGGGATTTCTGGCGCATCGGAATCAAGGGCTGATTCCGAATCGCTTTCCGGATCGGGGAGAGGCGCCGGAATACAATACGGCCGATGCGACGTTGTGGATGTTCGTGGCGGCGTGGGGATTGCGCGGGGATGCGGGGTCGCGCGAGTTTTTGCGGGAGACGTTTTATCCGGCAGCGCGCGAGGTGATTGCCTGGCACAGGCGCGGGACGCATTTCGGCATTCGGGCGGATGAGGCAGATGGGTTGCTGTCAGCAGGCTATGAGGGGACGCAGTTGACATGGATGGATGCCAAGGTGGGGGACTGGGTGGTGACTCCGCGGCATGGGAAAGCGGTGGAGATCAATGCGCTTTGGTATAACGCGCTGCGGATGACTGCGTGGTGGGCGAAGGAGTTTGGGGAGGAGGCGTATGCGAAGGAGTTGGAGGCGGAAGCGGAGCGGGT
>CALFYN010000228.1 GCA_937952345.1 uncultured Acidobacteriota bacterium | reverse complement strand
CAATCTCACCTTCGTCGATTCCGACGTCAATATCCCGGTGGACCGCTTCCCGCAACTCACCTCGCGCAACCGCCCGCTGGTGGGCCAGTCGCGGTTCATCTACAACATCATCGCCGAGTGGGCTCGGCCCAGTTGGCGCAGCAATGCACGCTTTTACGTCAATTCCGTTTCGCGCCGCTTGACCGACGTCGGCACCTTCCAGTTGCCGGACGTTTACCAGGAGCGCAATACATTTCTCGATTTCGTCTACCAATACGACATCAAGGAAAACGGCAAATGGAGCCTCCGTTTCACCGCGGAGAATCTGACCGACAACAATTACCGTTGGCGTCAAGCCGATTTCCTGGTCCGCAATTTCCGGATAGGCCGGACATTCACGGCCGGCACATCCGTGTCCATTTTCTAAGAAAGAACGAAAGGAACCCACAACCAGCATGAGGAAAACGATTGCCACGCTCGTGGTGTGTCTGGCCGCGGCCGGAGCGCAACTGTTCGCGCAAACCGGATTCACGGAACTCAGTGCGGAAGAAGCCCAAGCCCTGGTCGGCGACAACGTTGGCTATGAGTCGCGTTCCGCGATGTATGTCTGGGCGGATAAAATCTCCTACGAACCCGGGCAGCCGCTGACGCTGCGCATGACCATGAAGGCGAACGACGACCCCTATCCCTACACTGTCGTTGCCTATCGCCAGAACAACCAGGACGGCGTGAAGACCTACCTGCCCAAAGCGACCAGCGAAGCCAGTGACATCTTCGGCAACACCGTGGAACAAGGTTTCCGCATTGTGAAGCTCCCATCCTTCAGCAAAGCCGTGATGGTGGGCACCGGCGGGCTGCTGATCAACCAGACCTTGAGTGTGCCCAATGAACCGGGCATGCACACCATCGTGGTGCAACTGCGCGATTATACCGGCACGCGCATCGTGAAGAGCGCCTACTTCAAGTTCGGCGTCGTATCCGGTACGGAAGATCTGCCTGCCGTGATCTCTTCCAGCCGCTACCTGACCAACGACAAGCTGTACCGCATCAATGGCATCGTGCAGGTGCGCGGTGGAGCGACGCTGAGCATCCAGCCCGGTACGATTCTCGTCGGCATGCCCGGATCGCAGCCGCCCAGCGTGCTGCTGATCACCAATAGCGGACGCCTGGACGCGATCGGCACGCAGGCACGTCCCATCATCATGACTTCCTCGCAGCCGCTCGGCAGCCGCCAGCGCGGCGATTGGGGCGGACTGATCATGCTGGGAAAAGCCATTGTCAACGACCCCGGCGGGACGCTGAACATTGAGGGTCTCCCCGATTCGCCCGACACCACCTACGGCGGCACGAACGATGACCACGATTGCGGCATCCTCCGCTACGTGCGCGTCGAATTCGCCGGAGCGCTGCTGCGTCCCAACGAAGAAACCAACAGCTTCACCTGGGGCGCTTGCGGCAAGATCACCAACAACTCCTATTTGCAGGCGCACTACGGTCTCGACGATGCGTTTGAATGGTTCGGTGGCAATAACGACGCCAAGTACCTGGTGGGCACTTACACGGCGGATGACTACCTGGATTTCCAGATCGGATACCGCGGCCGCATTCAGCACGCCGTGATGCTGGCCAACGGCGACCTTTCCAATCGCGGCATTGAGGGCGACAACTACGAACGCGATTTCGCCGCCACGCCGCCCAGCAAGCCGCAGATGTACAACATCACCTTCGTCGGAGCGGACACGCGCGGCTTCGATGAAACCGATGCAGCGGCTGTGTACCTGCGCCGCGGCGCACAGGGTGCGTTCAACAACATGCTGGCGTTCAACTGGGGCACGGGCGCCTTTAGTGGTTCGAACAACGATCTGCTGGCTGCGGCCATCGGCAACAAGAACCTCACCATCGATGGATTCCTGCACTGGGACAACGGCAAGCACACCGGCAAGGCGAATACGAACGCAGCGCAAATCCTGGCCGGAGTGGCCCCGCTGATTGGCGGCGCGACGAACGGTCTGCGCAACTTCACCCCGCTCGATCCCAAGCTGCGCCGGCCGCTCGAGTTCAGCGACCCCGATTTCCGCCCGCTGCCCGGTTCGCCGGTCTTCAGCGCGCGCTGGATCCAGCCCCCCGATGATGGGTTCTTCGATCAGTCGGCCACCTGGATCGGCGGCATGGGAAAGGTGAACTGGACTGAGGAGTGGACCACGTTCCTGCAGGAAGAGGACATCAAGCCCTAGGCCAGCGCTGTCCTCGAATCAAGCCCGCATCCTTCGGAGGGGATGCGGGCTTGATTTTTTTTGTCCTACCGCTGCTGCAACTTCGTGCGAAATGCCTTCGCCGATGCCGCATCCGGAGTGATCACCAGCACCGTGTCATCCCCCGCGATCGTCCCCACCACCTCCGCCCAATCCGATTGATCCAGCGCCACGGCAAGAGGACTCGCGCTGCCCGGCGTGGTTTTCAACACCACCAGATTCTGCGCCACCCGCACATCCAGCAGAAATTCATCGGCCATTTCATGCACATTGGGCGCGGGTTTCGCCGATGATAATTCCTGATATCCCTGCGCGGTTTTCACCAAACCGAGTTCCCGGATATCGCGCGACAACGTCACCTGCGTCGCATCAATCCCCGCCCGCCCCAGCGCTTCCGCCAGTTGTTCCTGCGTATGGATATGACGGCTCCGCACCA
>CALFYN010000227.1 GCA_937952345.1 uncultured Acidobacteriota bacterium | reverse complement strand
CACGGCCCAGCGTGCGATCCTGCCCCAGCACTTTCGCTCCATTCACAGTGGCATGCTGCACCACCTGCAGCGGATGAAATCCCGCCTCCTGATGCAACTCCAATTCACGCAGGAATCCGAAGCCGTACATCTGATAGATGTAGCCCGCGTCTTCGCCAGTCGTTACCGTCCCGCCCATCCGTGCAAAATCTCTGACGGCTTTCATCCAGATCCGGTAGTTCTCTTTCCAGTACACTTCATCGGCCGTGGTCCAGTCGAAGAAGTACGATCCATGACTCTCGCGGCTCGGCTCAAAGAATCGCGCCAGCGCCGGATGCAGATACTCGCGAAACTCGGGCTTCGTCTCGGCCCGCTGCAAATCGCGGCTCGCCTCATAGATGTTGAACGTCGGATCCCATGCCACCCCAGCTTCCACCATGCCGGCCAGCACCTTCTTGAGCCGCGCCGGATCGACCTCCCGCCACAGCCGCCCCGCATAACGGAAGCGATGCACTTCATCGGCGTAGTTGTATTCCGGCGGAAAGTTCTGCACGCCATCGCCGAGCGCCGCATCCGGTATGCCGTACCAATGTTCAATCGAAGTCGTACGGTTGCGAATGTTGTCCCACGCGTTGGTTTCTTCCACGCCCACGTGATGCGCCACGGGAAGCCCCAGCGCCCGCGCTTCCTCCATCATCGCGTTCATCGTGTCCCGATGAATGCCGACGATCTTGATGCCATCCGCGCCCTGCTCCTTCAACTGCCGCACACGCGCGCGCGCCGCCTCCGGATCGCCAGGACGCCCGAAGAACGGATACAGAAACAATCGCGGAGCCACCATGCGCCCCTGCTGCGATGCCTCCCGCGCCGCCTTCGTCTTCTCGAAGTTGCTGCCCACATCGCGCACGGTGGTGATGCCGCAAGCCAGCCACAGCTTGTACACGTACTCCACCGGCATGGCCACGCCGCCCCGCTCATCGTGGCTATGCCCGTGCATATTGACGAAGCCCGGCAGCACGTACTTGCCCTTGGCGTCGATCTCCGCATCGCCGCGGCCCGCCGCCCCGCCCACACTACGAATGATGTTGTTCTCGATGACAATGTCGCGAGGGCCGGACGCCGGAGTCCCAGGACCCTCCACAACCATGGCATTGCGAATCACCAGCCGCGCATAGCGTCTGCCGTGTTCCGGCTGCTGTGCGGAAAGGCAGAGAGCAGCCAGCAGCAGCGCCGCCCCAAGCCGCTGAACCATTAGCGCTGTACCGCGCCGCCGCGTCCCATGATGGGCCATACATCGATGATACGATCCCCGTCGGCGACATAGTAGCGGTCGTAGACATTCGTGCTGGTGTCGAGATTGGTGCAGTACAACTCCGCTTTATCGCCCAGCTTGTATGCGTCGCCGTCTTTGTATTTCAGAATGCCGTACTCGGCGCCCTGATTCTCCACCACCACTTCCGGCCGTCCCTTCACGGCATCGGTGGGCCGCAGCATGGCCTTGTTGCCCGCATCGATCGTCACCTGCCCCGGATGGTTCGCGCTCACCACCGTGGTCAGCACCGTGAGCGAAGGCTTGAAGTCCGAGTATTCCTTCGTTCCGCTCTTGCTCCCGACGTACATGTACGCCGTGTCCATGAACACATAGGAGCCCGCCTGCAATTCCGTGAGCCCGATTTCCTTGTCGATGTTGTAGGTACCCGTGCTGCCGCCCGTGATAATCGGCACGTTCAGCCCGGCCTTCTTGCACATCATCGCCGTTTCCACCACGGGCGAAATGTCCTTGATCGACTTCTCCCGCCGGTTGGTCCAAACCTTCGTGTGCGACGCGCCACCCGAATAACCCATCACTCCGCCGAACTTCAGATTCTTCTTCGAATCGATCCGCTTGGCGAGTTCCAGCCCCGGCTGTCCCGTGGCATGTCCGGCGCGCGTCAACCCCGAGTGCAGGTCGATCAGCACGATCGGCTTGATACCCGCCGTCGCCGCCGCCTCATCCAGCAGATCCACCGTGATCGGATCATCGGCCACCATCATGAACGTGGGGTCTTTCTTCGACAGCATGACCCCGCGCCAGATCTTGTTCTTCCCCGCCGGCTGGCAGGTGTACAGCACGTTCTTGATCCCTACACCCACCATCAATTCCGCTTCGGCGATCGTGGCGCAGCAGATGCCGAGGCTGCCGAGCGCAATCTGCCGCTTAGCCACATCGGTCGATTTGTGAATCTTGCAATGCGCGCGCAGGTCGATCCCTGTGCTCTTGCAATGATCCGACATCGTCTTCAGATTCTGGTCGAAGAGAGCCTTGTCTAAAACCATGCACGGCGTGGGCAGGTCGTCTTTGTAGATGCCGGTGAAGTCCTTGCGAGCGATCTTGGCTTCGATATCCGCATAGCGGAACGGACGTTTTGTGAAACCGGGAGTGCTGGCGGCAGAAGCCCAGGCACTGCCTAGAGTGGTAGCTAGCATGGTTCGGCGGGTCATGCCGTTCATGATATCGCAGGTGGAGCAGACTCATGCGATCGCGACACGCCCGCGCCATCAAACGTCGCCATCTCATGATAAACGCGGCAGGCCGTCTGAAAAACCCCGATCAACAAAGCCGCCCCCGATCCTTCGCCCAGTCGCATATCCAACTCCAGACACGGCCGCGCCCGCAGCGCCGCAAGCATCATCCGGTGCCCCTTCTCCGCCGAGCGGTGCGAATACCACACGCAACCGAGCGCTTCCGGCGCGATCGCCTGCACCACCAGCGCCGCCGCGCAACTGATGAATCCATCCACCACCACGGGCAACCCTTGCTCCGCGCCCCCCAATATCATCCCTGCAATCGCCAGAATCTCGAACCCGCCGAACGCCGCCGCGACAGCCAGCCCATCGCGCGAAGCGTGCAGCGCCAGCGCCCGCCGCAGCACTTCCACCTTGCGCCGCACGCCCTCTGCACCCGACCCTGCCCCAGCCCCTGCGGCCTCCTCCGGATCCAATCCCGCATAGGCGCACAGCAGCGCCGATGCCGCGCTCGTATTCCCGATCCCCATCTCCCCGCAAGCCACAACGTCATAGCGTGCCGCCGCTTCCGCCGCCAACGTCTTGCCGTGCTCCAGCGCCGCAAGCGCCTGCTCGCGCGACATGGCTGCCTCCTTCGCAAAGTTACGAGTCCCGTTCGCCACACGCATCGCACGCACGCCCGGCACAGGCTCACCGGCAATCCCCACATCCACCACATGCGCGTCCATGCCGTAATGCCGGCACATCACGCTGATCGCCGCGCCGCCACCCACAAAATTCAGAGCCATCTGCCGCGTCACGTCACTCGGCCAAGCACTCACACCTTCCGCCACCACGCCATGATCGCCGCAGAAAATGTACGCCGCCGCGCGAGGCTCTCGCGGAGGCTCCGCCTGCCGTATCCGCGCATAGTCGAGCAGCATTTCCTCCAACCGCCCCAGACTCCCCGGAGGCTTCGTCAACGAATCCAGCCGCCGTTGCACACGCTCACAAATCATACGCTCGCACCTCGCAATAGTCTTGCAGGAATCCCTCGGGACGCCGGCCCGTCAGCAGCGAATCGAGCACGGCATGCAATCCCTGATGGCCCACCGCCACGGCGGGAAACGGTCCCTGCCGCATGCGCTCGAGAGCCTGCTCTGCGCGCGCCACAATCTCTTCCCACCGCTCGCCGCCAGGGGCGGGAATCCCGAACCAGTTCGTCAGCTTCTTCACTGCCAGTTGCGGCCACTCATCTTCCACATCGTCCCAGCGCAGCCCTTCCCAATCCCCCATCCCGATCTCGGCGAGCTCGTCCAGCGTGACCTTCGGAATCGACTCCCGCAAACACGCCGCCGTCTCCTGCGCCCGCCGCAGCGGACTCACATAACACACCGCGGCATCCAAATCCGCCAGCGCCGCCCGCGCGTGCGACAACCCGGCCGCGCTCAAGCCGGTGTTGAGCCGGCCCAGCAACACTCCCTTGCGCTCGGGCTCTGCGTGCCTTACCAGAAGCAATTGCGGCATGAAACAACTAGTAGAGCAAACGTTTCGGACATCAGGCATGTGGTTTGTCGGGCTTAAGCAGTCGTGAGTCGCTCTAAGAACTGCCGGGGCGTGAGAATTTGAATCGAGCGGAAAGGATTCAGAACCAGAAGATCCATATCGCCGGTGACGATAATACCGGCTTTGGCGGCAATGGCACATTCGAGAATTCGATTGTCGGTCTGATCGCGGGACGCCTCCACGGTTTTCACAGAGCCTATGATCTGGGCAACCTCCCACAGCGGATCGACAGCCTCCGCAATCCGATTCTCCGACCACTCAAACTTGTCCCGCAAGGTTCTTTCAATTTCTGTCCGGATGGCAGCGGAGGCGAACAGCTCAAATCTTCCTTCCTCGGCAAGTTCCAATATGGTCCGTGGAAGTCGCCCGAATACAAAGGCGGAGATGTAGACATTGGTGTCGATGACCGCCCTCATCATTTTCGGCGGCTTGTTTTCGAGCGTATTTCCTTCCGCACCTCATTCACCAATCGCGGCACATCTTCCTCAGTGATCCCAAGGGCTACAGCTCTTTCTCTGCCGTAGGCATTGAGATCGTCCCAGCGGCGCTTGCGCTCATACTCCCTGTACGCTTCGCGTAACAGTTCACTCATCGTCCGGTTCTCCACTTTTGCTAGCTTCTTTGCCCGCTTGAGCATTTCCGGTGGGAGAGTGATTGATATTGGAGTCGATGTTCTCATCAGTTCCATACTACTCTATATGACGTAATCATACTTTCTAATACAAAGAGTCAAGTGTCGAAGAGCTGTCCGGCTTCCCCAGTGTGTTGTCGTGATTGCTCGGGCTCTGCGTGCCTTACCAGAAGCAATTGCGGCATGAAACAAATAGTAGAGCAAACGTTTCGGACACCAGGCACGTGGCGCCCAGGCAATCGCCGTTCACCCCGCCCAGCCGCGCATCGAACCAGCGGTTCAGCACCATCGTGGAAAGCCCGGCGGCAATCAGGATCGCCACCCCTGCCGTCACCCCGGGCAGAAACGCAAACGCCACGCCCGTAGCGATGGCAAACAGCGCCGCCAGCGAATGCAGATCCCGCGAGAACGCCGCGCCCAGCCCATCGCCCACCGGGCGCGACACCCACGCCTGCGCCACCAACGCCGCACGCGACACCGCAAGGCACGCCACCAACTCGTTCACCGGATCGGCGGGCATACGCACCAGCGCCTGCCAGCGCATCACCACGATATACACCAGCGCCAGCGCACCGAACACGCCGATGCGGCTGTCCTTCAGAATCGTGGCCATCTTCTCTTTCGTGCGATGCGCGCGCAGTGCATCGGCTACATCCGCCAATCCATCTTCATGCAAGCCGCCCGTCAGCAACGCCAGAAACGCCAGCACCATCACCGCCGCCAGCGAAGACCCGAGCCACGGCTGAATCATCAGCAGCCACTGTCCGGCCAGCCACCCCAACCCAGCGCCGATCAGCGGAAAGAACAACGCCGATTCACCGGGCGAAGCCGTTCGCATCCGCAGCGGCAGCACCGTCAGGAATTGGATCGCACCCAGCAGCCGTCTCATCCCTTCACCTTCATCGGGCAGCCGAACACCACCCAATATACGGCATCGGCCGCCTGCGCCATACGCTGATTCATCCAGCCCGCTTCATCGCGAAAGCGCCGCGCCAGTTCGTTCTCCGGCACAATGCCGCTGCCGACCTCATTGGTCACCAGCACCACCGGCAACCCGCGGCACGCCTCGGCCAGTTCCTCGCCATGCCGCCGCAGATCCTCCACACCACCCAGCATCAGGTTGCTGATCCACAGCGTGAGGCAATCCACCACCACCGCGTCAAAGCGCGAAGCATGCTGCCGTATGGCAGCGGCCAGTTCCCGAGGCGCTTCCACGGTTGCAAACCGCGCGCCACGTTCGGCACGATGCGCCGCCGCACGCCGTTGCATCTCATCGTCCAATAGTTCAGCGGTAGCGATATACAGCAGGCGATCCCCCATCGATGCCGCCTGATCCAAAGCGAACCGCGTCTTTCCGCTGCGGCTCCCTCCCCCGACGAGGATCACAAAGCTACACCTGCGGCGGAAGCATGCAATCGCTCATCTTCTCGCGCAACAGCGGCTGAATCTGAATCGTCGACGCCGTTTCCAGCAGCCGCGACATGTCGGTCTCACCGCATAACAGATCCTTCAGCGTGACCTTGCGCAACACTCCGTCGAGCACTTCCTGCACCGTCGTCCACAACACACGCAGCGCGCAGTCCGTGGCATGTGTGCAGACTTTACCAAGGCCGGAATGGCGGTCGCAGAACTTGGGACTGAAGAAGCGTCCACCGAGTACATCCATCACCGCGCCGACGCTGATCTGATCCGCCGGCTGCGCGAGTGTGTATCCTCCCGATTGCCCCCGCACGCTGCTGACAATGCCGCCGAGTCGCAGCAATCGCATCAGCTTGGCCACGTTGGGAACGGATAGCCCCTCGGCCCGGCTGATCTCGGGGATGCTCAGGCTCTCCCCCTCCTGGAGCCTAGCCATATGGATGAGGCAACGGAGCCCATACTCTTCTTGGGCGCTCAACTTCATTTCCCTATTCTAGTCCATACGAACTAAAACGTAATGTATGGGACGTGTCCTCATGAAATCCTGACACAGCGCTCACCCGGCCCCCACGCGGGCGGCATACACTGAAATCGAACCGACATCATCAATGCCCCGTGGCCGGCTGATCTTCATCTTCGCTATTGTCCTCTGCCTCCCGTGTGCCACTGTGGCCTGGTTGGCGAAACTGCTGCTGGATCAGGACCGTGCACTCGAAACCCAACGTCTCGCCGATAGCCGGGAACAATTGGCGAACCGGGCCGTACAGACCCTGACCGGCATCCTGTCGAATCCAGCCCTGTTTGCCCATCCCCCAGCCGACGGCGCTCTGCTGGCTAACCTCCCGGGCGCTCGTCTGCTGTTTCACCGGCAACCGCCCGTTCCCTTCGCGACCCACGGCAACTTCGCCTCTGCCGAAGCTCTCGAGTTCCATCCCGGTGACGCTCCGCGAGCCCTTGAGGCATACCGCCAGTTGGCGCGGTCGGATGACAGCCGGACCCGCGCCGGCGCACTACTCCGCCTGGGACGCTCGCTTGCCCGCGCTGGCCGCACGGCAGAAGCGCTCGAAACCTTCGAACGGCTGGCAGCCATGGAATCCGCCCACGTCGAAGGATGGCCCGCACCCTTGGCCGCCATCTGGAGCCGCGCCAATCTTCTCGATTCCGCACCGCCAACGGAGGCCCTGCGTAGCGAAGCACTCCGCTTGCGCCGCATTCTCGACGAAGCGCGTCATCCTATCACCAAAGCCACCTACATCGCCTTTGCCTCCGATGCCGCCCGCTGGAGCGGGCAGCCGCAACCCCTCGAACGTGAACGCCTCACCGATGCCGTGCTGGCCGTGGAAGCAAACGTTCGTGGGAAACTGCGGCCACAAGCGGGGAACGAAGTTCTGAACATCGGCGGGGAATCCATCACCGTCATCTGGCGTGAGGCATCGGAGTCTTTGTCCGTCTTCGCCGCCACCAGCCGATTCGTCGCCCGCGAGTGGCTTTCGCAGGCCGGCGAAGGGGTATGGCTTCGCGATGCGGATGGGCGTGTCTTTGGAACCCCAGCCAAGTCGCAAGCCGCCGTCCGCCACCCCTTCGAATCACGGCTGCCGTGGACCGTACTCGCCGTGAATCCGCCGCAACCTTCGCAACTCGGCGCACGCCGCAGTCTACTGCTCATTCTGCTGGCCACCGTACTCGCCATCACCCTCGCCGGCGCGTACTTCATCCTCCGCTCACTCCGCAAGGAACTCGCTCTGGCGCGCATGCAGGAGGACTTCGTCGCCGCCGTCTCGCACGAGTTCCGCACGCCGCTCACTACCCTCCGCCAATTGACCGAGACTCTCGAAGAAGGCCGCATCAACCCGGAGCGCCGCCTGTCCACTTACCGCTCCCTTAGCCGTGCCACCCAGCGCCTGCACCGGTTGGTGGAAGATCTGCTCGATTTCCGCCGCATGCAATCGGGAGCCCTGGAATACCGTCGGACCGCGCTCGAGGCCCGAGCGTTCACCCTGCAGGTGGCCGCCGATTTTCAGCGCGAAGTAGAGGATCGTGGCTTTCAGGTCGTTGCCTCCACCATCCCCGACGCCGTCTTGCATGCCGATCGCGAAGCCCTGACACGAGCGCTTTGGAACCTGTTGGACAACGCCGTCAAATACTCCGGCGAGCAACGCTCGATTGCACTCGATGCAGCCATCCGCGATGGTTCGCTCGAATGGTCCGTCCGCGACCACGGCATCGGCATCCCGTCCGCCGAACTGCCGCATGTCTTTCAAAAGTTCTTTCGCGGAGAACAGGCCCGCCGCGCCGGTATCCGCGGCACCGGCATCGGACTCGCCATGGTCCAGCAGATTGCCCAAGCCCATGGCGGGACAGTTTCCGCATCCAGCCAACCCGGAGCCGGCAGTACGTTTACGATATCCATTCCTTTGGAGCCAGCCACATGCCACACATCCTGATCGTTGAAGACGAGCCCGAAATTTCCTCCGCGCTGGCCGAAGACTTGGCCTTGGAAGGCTATCAGGTGGAGGTTGCCGCCGACGGGCCCACCGCCAGCATCCGTGGCCGCGACTCCACTTTCGATCTCATCCTGCTGGACGTCATGCTTCCTGGCAAAGACGGCTTCGACGTCTGCCGCGACTTGCGGAAAGCGGGAGTCCAAACTCCCATCCTGTTCCTCACGGCGCGCACGCACGAGGCTGAGAAAATCCTTGGCTTCGATCTCGGCGCGAATGACTACATCACCAAGCCGTTCAGCCCGCGCGAACTGCGCGCCCGGATCCGCGCCCGGCTGCGCGACGCTGTCCCCCGCCCGCAGCCGACAGGCGCCATCCGCTTCGGCAACGTCGAAGTGAACGAGTCCCGCGCCGAAGTCCGCGTGGCCGGCCACCCCATCGACATCACCACCCTCGAGTTCAAGCTCCTCATGACGTTTCTCCACAACCAGAATCGCGTCCTCACGCGCGATCAGTTGATCGACCTTGCCTGGGGCCGCGACACCTACGTCACCCCGCGCGCCGTCGACACCCACATCGTCAATCTGCGCCGCAAGATCGGCGCCGAACACATCGCCAGCATCCGTGGCTTGGGGTATCGCTTCGATGGCTGAAAACCTCACCAACTCCTCACATGCACCTGGATCGGGCCCGACATTCGGCCCTTACAGTGGAGCCATGCATCGAAGCAAATTATTCCTGTTCTTCGGGGGGGCCCTGCTCCTCGCGGCGCAAGCCGACGTCACCCTGCAACGCGCCATCCGCAAGGAAAGCCTGGAAGGCGATCTCAAGGGGGCCATCGCGCTCTACCAGAAAGCGCTCGCCGAAGCCAAATCGGACCGGGCCACGGCGGCGCAAGCGCTCATCCGCATGGCGGAGTGCCACCAGAAGCTCGGCGACAGCGAGTCGCGCAAGATCTATGAACGCGTGCTTCGCGAATACGCCGATCAGAAAGACGCCGCCGCTCTGGCGCGCACCAGACTCGGCGCTCCAAAGTCCGAATCCAAAGGCGACCGGCCCGTCTGGTCGGGCCCGGGAGTCGATATGTTCGGCCGCATCTCTCCCGATGGCACGCTGCTCACCTACAACGATTGGTCCACCGGAAATCTCTGGCTCCGCAACCTGGCGGCCGGAACCAGCCACCAGCTTACGCACGTGCCGGACTACAACGAGATGGTGCAATACTCCATCTTCTCCAACGACGGCAAACAGATCGCCTATGAGTGGTGGACCAGTAAGCGCGACAAGATGGAATTGCGCGTCGCCACACTGCAGGGTACGGCGCTCACCAACCACCGCACGCTGGTCCTGAACGACGATATTCGCAACATTCGCCCCTACGATTGGTCTGGCGATGGGAAGTGGATTCTCGTGCACGTAATCCGCATGGATCGCGCCTCCCAGATTGGAATCGTCAACGCGCAGAGCGGAGACCTGCGCATCATTCAATCCACGGACTGGGCCGGGCCCACCAATGCCGTGTTCTCGGCGGATAGCCGCTACATCATCTTCGATAGCGAGACCAGCGACAACGATCCCAAGCGTGACATTCATATCCGGGCCATCGACGGCAGCCAGGGTTCCACTGCCGTAGCCCACCCGGCCGATGACCGCGTGATTGGCCTCAGCCCCGATGGCAAGACGCTCCTCTTCGCCAGCGACCGCAGTGGCAGCTTTGGCATCTGGGCACTACCCTACGCGAACGGCAAGACGCATGGCGCGGCCACCAACGTCCGCACCTACACGGGCTTCCCCTGGCCGCAGGGAATCTCCCGCTCCGGAACGCTCTACGTTACCAAAGGATCGAGTGACCAAGACATGTACATCGCTCCGTTCGATGCAGTGAAAGGCGTCGCGGGGACACCGGTGCCCTTGCAGGCGTATCCCAACCGGGGGCGCCCCGAATGGTCCCCCGACGGCAAGCAACTCGCCTTCATCGACTGCGGAGACTTCGGTGGTGGGCCCTGCAAGATTCTGGTCTACTCCATGGAGACGAAGCGTACCCGCCGTGTTCCCCACGCACTCGGTTATCTTGACCGGCCGAGTTGGTCCCCCGATGGCCGCACATTCCTCACCAGAGGAACGGATCGCAAAGGCCGCCGCGCCGTGCACACGATCGACGTTGCCACGGGAGAAACGAAGTTCCTCTTCGAAGACGGGATGTGGCCGGAATATTTCGCCGACGGCAAGCGCATCCTCTTCCGCCGAAAAGATGTCCTCTTTGTGCGCGAAGCCGACGGCACGGAGCGCGAGTTGCTGAAGCACCCGGCCGCCGAGGACTACTTCCGCTTCTCACCGGACCGCAGCCAGATCGCCTTCGTCACGAAGAACGTGCTGTATGTGATGCCGGCCTCCGGCGGGGAACTGCGCGAGGTGCTCCGCATCCAGGCGCCTGAGACCTTCGAACGAGCCTTCTCCCTCCACTGGTTCCCCGACGGGCAATCCCTGCTGGTATCCAAGTTCGTCCGAGGCGACCAGGGCAGAAGCAAACAGGACTTGTGGCAAGTCACGCTCAACGGCCAATCACGCAAGCTGGACATCGACAGCACCCAATGGTCGCAAGGCGGTCGCCTCAGCCCCGACGGGCGGCACATCGCTTACCTGGCCGGCAAGCGATCCATCGAAATCTGGGCCATCGAGAACCTGCTGCCGCGGTAGTTCGCGCTTACCGCGATTTCACCGGGGATTGAAACCCAATCCCCACCGGGCTCAAGTTGCCGGTTGGTTCGGGAGTCTCTTGCGGCGGCACATACTCCACACGCTGTTCGGGGAGGTTGGTTTGCCACCATGCCGCCGCATCGTCCTCCGCCCAGGGCAGATCCTTGCGCAGGCAGCGCAGCCGCCGGCTCAGTTCCTGCGCCGAGAAGATCCGCTTCGTCGGATCCTTCTCAAGCAACTGCATCACGATCTCTTCGAGCGCGGCGGGAATCGGCAGTTCCGTCCGCTGGCTGGGCGGCACCGGCGTCTTCTGCACGTGGGCAATCGCCAGCGCCGTGGGATTCGTTTCCGTGAACACCATTTGGCCCGTCAACAGGAAGTAGGCGACGCAACCCAGGCTGTACAAATCGGCGCGCCCGTCGATGGCTTGTTCCCCCATCGCGATCTCCGGCGAGAGATAAGCAGGCGTTCCGGTGGCCGTGCCTTCCATGGTGTGCACGGACATGTCTTCGCGCATCAGCGTCTTCACCAGCCCGAAATCGAGCACCTTGGCGAAGTCGTACTCCAAGCCCAGCCGGCAGAGGAAGATGTTCTTCGGCTTGATGTCACGATGCACCATCCCGGCGCGGTGCGCTTCTTCGAGCGACTGGCACACCTGGTTAAGAATGCTCACCACACGCCCTGCGGGCATGGGCCCGTAACGATCCACCAGCGACTGGAGATCGATTCCATCGAGCAGTTCCATCACGTAATAGAACGTGTTCTCCTTGGTCTTGCCGAAGTCGAACAGCGCCACCGTATGCGGGCTGCGCAGACTGGCCGTAGCCTTCGCTTCACGCTCGAAGCGGCGCTGGATGACATGCTCCTGGCGCGCCGAAACACCGGCCAGCACTTCCGGACGAATCAGCTTGATCGCCGCATCGCGGGCCAGCATCTTGTGCTTGGCGCGCCACACTTCGCCCATGCCGCCCTTGCCGATCATGAAGTCGAGCGTATAGCTACCCAATTCCTCGGCCTTCTGCTGCGTCAGTTGCATCTTGTACATGCGCTTGCTGAGCACGTACATCCAGATCGCCATCAGGAACATCGGAAACAGCCACACTGCCAGACGGTTGGAAGGCAGCGGAGCGAAGTCATAGAGCCGCAGATTGATGTGATAGGCCACCGGCCAGGACCCGGCGCTCAGCAAACCCGCCAGGCCCGCCTTCATCGGCGAATTCGGCAACAGCAGGCCGCACAGGGAGAGCCACACGGCAACGGAGGAAAGCCCGCGCACCGGCTCATTCGGATTCCACCCCAGCGACGTTTCAAACATCGCGATGGCGAAACTTACCGCAATCTGAAACAGCACACCTAAATCGATGAGCGTTTCTTTCTTAACGAGGCTGTAGCGGTTGATCGCCGTCAGCCCAACGGCCAGCAGCAGCAAGCCCAGCAATGTGAGCCGCAGCGCCGGCTTATCCAGTATCGCGCTCATCTCCGGCTGCAACAGATTCTGCAGCGAGAATGTGACGACGGTGGTGACCGCGCACATCACCGATATCCAGCAGAGCCGTTCAGCGGCTTTCTGGATCATCGCCGGGGGGAGCTTAAATGCCACCGGACTAGGGCTATCTAGTCCGCTGGACGCTCGTGCTACCTGCATCGGATCCACCTCTTCTATCTCCTACTAGATTACGCGAACTGCGGTTTGGTTTCAGATCAAACGAATGCAATCCTTTTCAAGGAATTACGAGTGCTGGCCTCTGTTTGGTTCCCAGTTGCACCTCTTTTGGGTTGTGCCACAATAGTTACAGTTTCGTTACAGCTCAGAGGTCTGTCTCATGAATTCACGCATCCTGCTGATTTGCAGCGTATTAGCTGCCATCCCGGCATTCGCCCAAAATCCGGTCGTCTCGGGCCGTATCTCCGATTCGAGCGAAGCCGCACTTCCCAACGCGAAAGTGGAAATCCGCAACCGCGCCACGGCGGTGCTGACTGCCACTACTACAAACAACGAAGGCTACTATGTTACACCCCCTCTCACTCCGGGGGTCTATGACATCGTGGCATCGGCCACCGGCTTCAAGGAAGCGCGCATCGAGGCGCTTCGGCTGGAAATCGGGCAGGCACGCACCATCAACCTCACCCTGCAACCCGGCGAGGTTCGCGAATCCATCACAGTCAGCGATACAGCGCCGCTGCTCACCACCAGCCGTCCCGATCGGGGCACGGTGGTGGAGAACAAGTTCCTCATGTCGATTCCGCTGAACATCCGCAATCCGTACCTGCTGCTGGCGAATGTTCCGGGCGTGACCACCGGAAGGCTGGCGGGCGATAACACCGCCTCGCAATCGACGACCAACAATTTCCGCATCAACGGCGGCCGCGGCTCGACGAGCGAAATTCTCATTGACGGCGCGGCCAACACAGGCACCTATAACAATCAGGTGTCGGCCATGCCGCAGTTGGACTCCATTCAGGAGTTCAAGGTGAACACCTCGCCCTATGCCGCCGAATTCGGCCGCACGGGTGGAGGCGTGGTTAGTTTTTCCATCAAGTCGGGCACCAACGATTTGCACGGCACCTTCCACGAGTTCCTGCGCAACTCGGTGCTGGACGCGGCGGGCTTCAATTCGAACCGCGCCGGGCTGACATCGAAGCCGGCCTTCCGGCGGAATCAATTCGGACTGACCAGCGGCGGGCCGGTGCTGATTCCCAAACTCTACAACGGGAAGGGACGCACGTTCTGGTTTTTCGCTTATGAAGGCTTGCGGCAGCGCAGCCTGAATCCTTACACGGGCACGGTTCCGACAGAACTGGAGAAGGCAGGCAACTTCTCGCGCAGCTTCGACACCAACGGGCAACCGTTCCTGGTTTACGATCCGCGCACCACACAATTGGACCCCGCCCGACCGACCGGAACGACGCGCTACATCCGCACGTTGTTCCCCGGAAACATTGTACCATCCTCGATGATCAATCCCATCGCGGCGAACGTGCTGAAGTACTATCCGGCGGCCACGCAGCGCGGTCTGGGGCAATCCGACATCAACAACTTTTTCGTGGCCGCGGCGAACGCTTTGGACGGCAACCGTGTGGACACGCGCGTCGATCATCAGATCAACGCCAAGCACACGGCGTTCGTCCGCTACAACTGGTTCCAGAACATCAACTCGCAGCCGCTGGTGTTCGGGCACTTTGCTTCGCCGGTGGAGACGCCGAACCGGATTCCGGGCATCAACATCGTGGGCAACCACACGTGGACGATGGGAGCGGGCAGCATCTTCCAGCATCACTTCTCGCTGGCGCAGAGTGAGACGAACCGCACGCCGCTGAGCCTGGACTTCGATCAGACTTCGCTGGGGCTGCCGCGGAGCCTGGTGGACCAGCAGCGGGTGAAGTACTTCCCGCGGTTCAGCATCAGCGGTTTGACGCAGATGGGTGTGACCGGCACGGGCTACAACGCGGTGAAGTCGAGGACCTGGCAGTACAACGC
>CALFYN010000226.1 GCA_937952345.1 uncultured Acidobacteriota bacterium | reverse complement strand
ATCTTGAACGGGCAGGGATAAGCCAGGTTCAGCCGCAGCGCCGCCGCGCACACCAGGCTCAGCAGCACCACTCCCGCTGGAATCCACCACCCCAGATACTTCGCAACCGGGCGGTCATCCGCCAGCCTCGGTGGTGTTTTGGAATCCTCCGCCACAACTCGCTTAGTTTTGCCGCAGCTCCCGCAGGGCTTCCTCCAGCTTCTGCTGGAATGCGTCCGTCTGCATCGCGCCGACCAGCAAAATCAAGCCCAGCACCGCCACCACAATGCCCGCGATCGGGATCGCTTTGTTGGTTCTGTAGGCCGCCGGGTTCTTGTTGATCTGCACCAGGCCCGCGATGCTGAAGCCCAATCCCAGCACCGAAAACGGCAGGCACAGGCAGAATGCTCCCAGCACGCTTAACACCAATCCGGTAATCGCCATCGTGTTCCGCTGCGCCATCTCCACCACCCCTGCGTAGCCCGGCGGCGGGGCGAGCGGCGGCGGGGCGGACGTCCTCAGCGCATCCGCAAACTCGGGGAATGTCGAAAGCTGCTTCCACGGACCTTCCTCAAATCGGGCGATTGTTTGTCCATTGGCCCGGCCCTGCGCGATCCATTCCCGCACCGCTTGCGAATCCACGGGACCGTATTCCCGCTGGTCCGCGCCCATGATTTTATACATGCAAGAGGTCTACCGTTCCTCGCCGGGTTTCGCAAGCTTGCCACCCAAATCGGCGCTCGGAAGCGGTTCGGTGGGAGATTCCGCGGCGGGCCGATCAAGAAAAAAGCGGCCGGAAATTAATCCAGGCCACTGTTCACGTCCCCTATTCCCCTAACGTGCTAAATTCAATTTACCTGAATTTGCGCCTCGGGGCAAATCAGGACTTGACTGATTTTTTTTCCTCCTCCGGCCCCTTCAGTTGGATCGCACCCGGTAGAAGCGCGCGGGCTCGACGGACCGGGCCACGCGGATCAAAAATCGCGTGCTCGACTGCGGCTCGATCGTCGCCGCTTGCGCCGCCCAGTTCTCGGTGAGGCTCGCCTTGGATTCCAGCGCCAAAGCGCCCGCCGTTCCCCCGAGCAGGTCCACCGTCAATTGGATCTCCGCCCCGGCTCGCGCGATCCTGCTCACCTGCATCTCCAGCGTGTTGCTCACCGCGGCCTGCACCACCCGCGTGGGCCCCCACTCCAGAAACCGGTGTCCCGCCCTGGCCCGGGCCTGCAGCACGTAAGTTCCCTCGCGCGCCGGAACGAAATCGAACGCTCCATTCGTCACCGCCGCTGTTTGCTCGTTGGCCGTTTCATCCACGTTGCTGAACCTGATGTCATCGACATACCAGCCCACCTCCGCGTCCGTTTGCGGAAAAAAGCTTCCCGAGCTGATGTCATACACAAAACGCAGACGCGCCTGCCGCCCCGCGAACGCCGCCAAATCGACCGTCCGCTCCGTGAACGAAGACTCGCCCGAATTGCCCGACCCCGCCTGGCTGAACAAGCTGGTCCAGGTCGCGCCTCCATCCGTCGAAATCTGCACCCGCGCGACCTGCGCCGGGCCCGCCCACCCCAGCCGGCTTTGAAACCGAAGCGAACTGTCCGCCGACAACGCGTACGTCGGCTTGAGCGTCACCGATTGCGGGCGCGCTCCAGATTGCGGATGCGCGAAATGAAAGGCCGACGAACCCGCCGTCTTGATCTGGGTTTGAATCACGTCGTATCCCGCCGTCTGGTCGATCGTAATGTTTTCCGTTCCCGTCTCCGCGCCCTCCCCGCGCGCCGTCACGCGCTCGAACGAGCGCCATTGATATTCCGTTGCCCCGCCCGCCACCGTCACCGCGTAGCCATTCGCGCGCCCCACCGCGGGCGCGTCCGGGCCATTCACCATCGGCGGCGCATACACCGGCGTAAAATCCACCTTGAAATTCGACTGGTTCGCGACCGTCGCCGGCCGCGTGGTCGCGGGCAATCCTGCCCCGCTGAACGTCACCGTGTACGCGCCATTGCCGCTCACCGGCACCGCGTAGCCGCCCGACAGCGCGGTGATCCCTTTCGTCGCCACGCCGCTCACCTCCACCGAAATCCCGCCTATGCCTTCCCCCGCGTCGTAAAAACTGTTCCCGTTCAGATCGTAGTAAACCACCCCCGTCACGAATGGCGTGGAATTCTGGGCCGTCGCAAAATTCTGGGTCACCGACTGCGGGCCGTAATCCCGGCCTTCCCGTTCGTTCGTCCCCAGCACCACTCCCACCCCGATCTCCCGGTAAACCGCCCGATGAATCGTGTCCCGATGGCCGGGCGGCGTTTGCATTCCTCCCACTCCCGGCCCCCAATCCACCTCGAACCCGGCATGGCCATGCAGCACCGACCGCGCGGACGCATACACATTTTCGCCCACCGTGAACCACGCATACCCCGCGTCCGTCACCCGCTTCCCGGACGAGCTCCCGTCGCTTCCAGTATGTCCCTGGAACGCATTCACCAGCATGTCCGTGCTATGCCGCCGCGCCGCTTCCGTCAGCCGCGCGTTGATCGCCAGCGGCTGCGCCGGTCCATATTGCGCGAACTGCGTGATCATCAACTCCAAATCCACCCCAAATTGGCTGTAGGCGCTCAGCGAATCGGCGTCTGTTGTGTTTGCCAGCAACACCGCCTCCGCCTGCGCATTGGCCCGCGCCCGGTTGATCATCTCCACGTACAACTGCTCCTCCGGCGTCGGATCGCCAATGCTGTACACGCCTGCCGACAATGCGCGCACCTGCCCCCCCGATTCCGGAGCCGCAACCATGGGCGGCGGGGCGGGCGGCGGAGCCGTTGGCGAAAGATAAGCGGGCTGCGGGGCTGGCTGCCCAAACAGAGCGCTCGCGGGCGCGCTCAAAGCCAGTGCGATCGTTGCGGCAATTTTCATGCGACCTTCAGAATGCCAGTGAAAGTATCGGCGCAACCTATCAGAATGGCCCCGAAACGCCAGTTGAATGAACTCGCCGATGGGGGGGTGCCGTCCGGCCGTCGCCGATTAACTCTTCCCCTGCCAGTCGTTCCAAAAACTCGTCACCACCCGCAGTCTGCCTTTGATGCCGGGCGGCTCCGGCTGCGCCACCGGAATCTCGAACGTAATTCCCTCCGAGCCTCCCTTGATGATCGTGGCCTGCTCCGGCTTCCCATTCCTCTGGCTCGCAAATTGATATTCCACCTTCCAGTCGCCCTCCGCGGTGGCCGGCGGCGTCGCCTCCAGCATCACCATGTCCCGAAACAGATACCCTCCCTCGAAATGGTCCCGGAAAAAGAGCCTTCCCTCCACCAGATACTCCGGCACCCGCACGCACAAGTCCGCGGCGAACGCCAGCGTCTTGCCCGTCTGGCTTTGCCCCATGTCCAGAAACACATTGAACAACATCGGACTTTCCGCCCGGTTCGGCCGCCACGCCTTCTTCTTGGCATCCCATTTCGGAAACAGATCGTCGAACTTCCGGAAAATCGCGCTGTTCTCCTGCGCCGTCCGCCGGTGCAAATGCCACGGCTTGTTCCGGATGCTCACCGACACCTCGAACAAATACGAAGCCCGCACCTCTTTCCCCGCCTGGTACTCCTTCTCCACCTCCGGCGGCAGCGTCAGCTCATCGATGTCCAGATAACCATCCGCCCGCGCATCCCCAAATAGAAAACGCACCAGGTTCTGGTAGCCCTCCTCGCTGTTGACGATCCCGAAATAACCCGAATGGCTCCGGTGCACGTACGCCTGCGGTGACGGCACGAACTCCTTGCCCGGTCCGCGCGTCGTCGCGTTCTTAATGCGCACCAGCCCGTCGCTCTCCTTCCCCACCACCCCGCTCGCCAGCCCCGCCGCCACCGAATAATCCTGCGGGTTCGTGCCCACCAAATTGAAAATCCGCCGCGGATCGAAATGCGTCACCAGGTCCACATTCTCGCCATCCTGCTGCTCCTTCGGCAGCTTCTCCAATCCCAGCAGCTTGGCAATCTCCTTGCGATTGAACGTGTCCATCCCATACAAGTTCAGCCACCGCGGCACATTCCCTAAAATCCCCACCTCGATCCCATTGTGCGGCGTGGCATACGTGAACACCTTGTCCACCAGCTTCCTCGCCTCCGCCGTTCCGAACGAGGGATTCTGCAGAAACGCCCGGCACACCAGCCCCCCCATCGAATGCGCGATCAAATACACCCGAAACTGCTCGTAGGGCAGCTTCCCCTTGTCCCGATCCTCCCGTGTCAGCCGCGTCTTCGCTCCCTCCGGATAAATCCGGTCGCGCAAATCCAGGATCAACTGGCCCAGCCCCGTCGCAAACCGTTTCATGTCCGGCTTCTGCCCCGTGCCCAGATCCTCCGAAGAAGGCTCGTAATACCGGTAAATCACAATGCTGCGGTAAGGCACCGGCCGCTGCGGATCATCCGGATTCGTCAGCTTCCGCCCGTCCGCCACCCGGTCCGCCCCCTCCTCGTAAACATCGTCATACTGGAACTGCTTCAGCAAGCGTACCACCGGCGATTCGAAGAAATACTTCTTCACCGTCCCATCCCACAACTGCCGCACCTTGCACGAAGCCAGGTTGAAACCCATGTACGGATCTGCCACCGTGTCCTCCATCTCCGTCTGCGTCGTGGCATAACCGCGCACATAAATAATCGGATGAATCGCTCCTGCCTGCATGTTCGTTTTCCTTTCCTTGTTTCCGCCCGCCGCGAGGCGCCCCGGGAAGCGGGATTTGGTTTAGCTGCCGCCATGCTAAACAGAATCCCCATCCCGGCGCGAGCACCGTTTTTGCGCCGATGGACGTTCCCACCCTCTGCAAATGTGACTTCGTCTATTCCGTTCCCGCCAATCAAATCTCCCGCCGCCGAGGCGCCGTCGCCATAGCCCGCCGCCGCGAAGTGGCCATTCGCCTCATCCGCGCATTAGGACTCGCGGGCCTATAAAAACCTCCAAAACCTCGGGAGGGCCGACCGCACAACCGCGCCAGAGGCGCGGCCTGCGTAAAGCCGGAGCGCCGCGTTGCACGCGGCCTACCCCTTCCGTCCGCCCATCCGCTCCTTCCTGCCCAAAGCCTCCTGCAATCCACGTCCCACCTCGCTCTCCGGACCGAAAATCCTGCCCTTCCCCCGCATTCTCCGCCGCGCCAGCGTTTGGACTGATACAGTCCTCCCCCGCTTCCACATCCGCCAACCAACCGCTCCCATGGCCAGACCAGCCCCATAGGAGCGGCATGTCAACAAACCGCACCAGCAGCGGAGGGCTTGCACTCGATTAGCGCCGGGTACAACCCGGAGAGGTAGCCCGGAGGGCTTCAACGTGAGTAGCTCCGGGTGCAACCCGGAGACGGAACCACACCCGCCCCCTCAACCGCGGAGCGGTTGAACCATCGCGCAGTCAATACCCTCGCCATCCATCCAGTCCTCCATGCCCGTCCGTATCCTTTCCAACAGACGCGCGCCTTTATTCTCCTGCAAGCTGCGCAGCCTCTGAGCGCAACACCGGCGCGATTGAAAGAGGTCACGATTGATCCACACTGCGAATGAGGCCATGAGCGCGGTCGCTAAATTTAGAAACCGGATGCCTTTCTCCCCTTCAACCTTGGTACGGCACATCGAGTGTGCGGACTTGACGTGATTTCAAGCACTGCTCGAATGAATGCGTGACCACGGTTTCGACCTCGGTGGATTGGAGTCAGTTTTTGAGAACGTTTGCCGCCGCATCCGGGGCAAATGACTGGCCTGGCTGCGAAGGCGCATCAGAGGAGCAGTTGTTGAAGGCCGAAGGTCGGCTGAAAACTAGACTTCCGCCCTCATTCCGCGCGTTTCTGGCTGCCAGCAACGGTTGGCGCAACGTCTCCTTCGAAATTCCCGAGTTGAGGTCAGCCGAAAAGATTCAGTGGTTCAAAAGGGAACATCGAGATTGGATAAATGCCTACACTGATCCAATGGCGGGAACCGAGATTCTTCTGCCTGCGGACCAGGGCTATTTCAATTACGCCGAGGTGGATACCGTAAGCTTTGACCTGACACACTTGGCACAGACATTATGCATCAGCGATGCGGGAGACGGCGCCGTTCTCCTGCTTAACCCGATGGTCATTTGGCCGGATGGCGAATGGGAAACTTGGTTTTTCGCCAACTGGCTTCCGGGCGCGCAACGCTACCGCAGCTTCGCAGACTGGATGAGGCACGAACTTGCCGGTCTCACCGACGAGCCATTCTCACACTCAGTTGTTCCAGGCGAACTCCCTGCTGTCTATCTCGACGGACCATCAAAAGCCACCCGCCGTAAGCGACCGCGCGAAGAAACGCCAGCCTTGGCCGTGGCCTTAAACAGGCTCTCGGCAAAAGAAAAATCGAACCGAATTAAGGCTGTCCGGCAACTAGGTCGAATTGGTGGGCGAGAAGCAATCAGAACTTTGGTCGACCTGCTGAAAAAAGACCATGACCCCGATGTTCGTCGCGAGGCTGCGGAAACGCTCGGACGCACGCGTGCGGAAGAAGCGATCTTGCCGTTAATCGCTGCCATCGACGATGCGGGGGTAAATTCCACAGCGATTCACGCGCTGGGCAACTTCCGAGACGAACGAAGCGCACAGTGTCTCTTGCAGATTCTTCGTGAGGGAGGCATGTATGCCACGGTTGCGGCTGGCGTTCTGGGAATGCGCGGCGATCACCGGGCTCTCGAGTCCTTATCTGGTTTTCTTCAGTCGAAGGATCCCCGTGACAATCATATTGGAAACATCGCGGGTCGTCTCATCGCAGATTTTCAAGGACCAGGACTGGCAGCATTGGAGCCATTGGCCGCCAGCCCGGATGCCGAAACACGGCGCAGAGCAATCGACGGCATTGGTGATATTGCCTTCGGAGCCAAAGAGAAGCCAGTCAAGGAACGAGCGCGGGAGTTCCTGCGGAGGCGTCTCGAGGTCGAGCAGGACTCCGAATTGCGCGGGCAGCTCCAGTTGCAAATCGACATTACGACGCGCAAGTCCCTCTAAACCCCGTCTATCATGGAATGGGATCGCCGTTCAACCCGCCTCGGCAAGATGCGCAAGATGCAGCTCAAGCAATTTCCCGCCGATAATTGCAAGTTACGGTCGCGTCAGGCACTGATCCGTCATGGAACTGATCCTGCCGAAACCGCTGGATGAACGCCTTTCCCAAAAGGAAGCGGCCATGCACCTCGCGATCGGACTCTTCGTCGCCGAGGAAGCAACGCTTGGTCAGGCAGCGGAAACCGCAGGCTTAGCCCAACCTGATTTCCTCAAAGAACTGGGTCGCCGCCGAATTTCCATCCATTACGGCCCCGAGGAATTAGCCGCTGATCTTGCAGTCGTCGAGTCGCTTTCCCCTCGATGATCGTAGTTTGCGATACCTCCCCGATCACGGCACTGCTCTCGATTGGCAAAGCCGGAACGCACCTGGCCGACGACATCAAGGAAACCGCCTTGCGGAGCGTCGGCGAGTGATCGAATGCCAGTCGATTCCGCCTTTCTCGGGAGTGTCAGGTGTGTCAAGTTCGAGCAATTTCCTTGCCTCCCCCCGCCCCTCCATTTATCCTCATCACCAGTTAGCCTTCGGGCCAGCGTGTCGATTCAGCGACCGATGTCGGTTGTTGAACCCTCCCGCTTCCAAAAGCAAACGCCCGCGTTTGCCCGGTCCCAAAACGGACCTCCTCGAAGGCTCAAAAAGAACAGTTGCGCCATGACCATTTCTGTCCAGCCTCGGCCCTCCGAGACATCCGCCGCGCTCTGCCCGCGCCCCATCACCACCTCGCGCGGTCTCGCGGCTCCTCCACCCCTCAGCCGCGAAAACCATCTCGCCAAAACCGGAATGCACGTGAAATCCAACGTAACACGTTCATTTCACGCCAAATCACGGCAACGTCTATTTCAGGACTGCGCCCTGCATTCCGCACCTCGCACCTCGGATTTGGCATTTGGGCTACTTGGGGTTAAATCCCTTGCGCAAGTCCTTGCAATCTCGATTTTTCTCGGAATTCCACGCCGTCTTTTTCAAAATCATGGGTCCTCCCAAATGGCCAGCCACGGGGACCGCAACTCGCACCTC
>CALFYN010000225.1 GCA_937952345.1 uncultured Acidobacteriota bacterium | reverse complement strand
GCTCTTCGGCGAGGCGATCGGCGCGGCGCAGTTCGTGGGCGGCGCGGTGGTGCTCTCCGGGATCTGGCTCGCGAAGCGGGGGAGCTGAGCTCGGGCTGCGGGATGGATACGGCGGCCCCGCTTGGTGCCAAGGCGTAGCCGTAGTTGGAGGACTTGATCCCGCCCTTCAGCCCGATTGGATCGCCTTCAAGATACCGGCCGACCGCGGGATCGTGGTCCTCGTAGTCGTTGCAATGCCACTGCGAACTACGCGGCCTGCCGAATGAGCGACTCGGCAGGGATTCCAAGCCCCCGGTGCAGCTTCCACGCCATCGCCATCGTGAGTGGCCGCTTGTGGCTGAGAATCTCGTAGACGCGATTGGTCTGGCCGATATAGGGGACCAGGTCTCTCACGGAAAGCCCCCGTTGCTCCATGACGTACCTGATGGCCGCGACCGGGTCTGGTAGATCCAGAGGGAAATTCCGCGCCTCATAGGCTTCGACGAGGGTGACGAGAACATCGAGCCGATCGCCATCGGGCGAGCCCCGGCTCGCGCCCATCAGGCGTTCGATCACCTTCAGCGTTTCCTCGTAGTCCTTCTTCGTATTGATCGGCTTGATGTCCATGGATTTCCTCAAACAGTCTGTCGAATGGGTGCCCCATTACCCGCAAACGGAAGCAGCCGCAAGCATCGCCGCACTTCCCCCGTCGCGCGCCGTTATAACATTGTGGTGACGCCCCCGGGGCCTTGCCGTAGGCTGCCGGCTTTGCGCGGAGATCCCCATGAAGGTCGCCATTCGTCGCCTGGGCAATTCCCAAGGCGTCATCATTCCCAAGCCCATTCTCGCCCAGGTCGGGCTGGTCGCAGCGGCCGAGATGCGTGTCGACTTCGGTCCCGGTGTGGGAAACACCAGCGTGCATGAAGTCGTCGGCAGCAGCACCTGGCAGCTCGGTCCATCGGCCGCGGACACCGTAACCGTCCCGCCAGGCGATCCGAACCCAGGCGCCAGAGCGCCCACGGAAACCGTCACCGACATCCCCTGGCCCACCGAGGCCGGATTGGGAACAGTGCCCGTAATCGTCGTTGCACACGTGTCACGATCGACGAGCTGGAGGCCGCCTTGTTCACCACGGCCGATGCGGGCGCGCTTGTCGACGGCAGATTGAATTCAGAGGTGCATTTCAGTGAATGTGAGCATCATGCCGGCACTGGACATCGCGGCTCTCGCCCGTGAAAGAAACTCACGTGCAGCGTGACTTGGTGCATGCTTAAACACGACCTCAACGAGTACCGGTCTTCCCTTGGCATCCGAGTACGCGAGATGCAGCTCGCCGCTTTCTACGAATCGCAGATAGGTGTTGAGTTTGTCCTGCAATAGTCGCAGGTGCCCTTCTTCGTCCTGCCCCCAATCGAGGTGGTCGGAAACTGTCAACACGACGCTTCCAGATTGGATGTCTACTCCAATTGAATCAACTACATCACTTTGCTCTACTGTCATGACGCTCTCATCACGGCCTGACGATGTTCACCGAAGCAGGAGGGATTTCAGTCCCGCCTGGATAGCCGGGCTTGCCCTTTCCTACCACAACTGCGCCTGATTTCTGAATTTCCGGAAAGGCGATCGACTGATTTCTGGTGAGTGGTGCAGTCGCTGACGCTTTGCATTCGGTGCAGACTATGTTGCCGACGCTATCTCGGCCTATCAAGTCAAGCCTCGTCTTTGTTCCACTTTCGGTCCGGACAGTTACCTGTTGCACGATTCCCGATTGAGTTTCGCGGACTCGTTCCATCACCTGTCGCTCAAAGGCCTCTCCTGCTGCTTTGTTCGCCTGAACGCTTCCCTTGGTACCTTCGGCGACGGCGTCAGATCCCTTCGCTACTGAGCGGATCGCACCCACCCCTCCTGGCACGAACGGCACCGCAACCGCCAGCCCGTCAAGGGCCGCCCCGAGGAAGTTCCCGACGGTCGGCTCCCTGCGGAACATCTCGACGCTGATGCCGAAGCTGATGACATCGAAGATCGTCTCCGCCACCCGCCCATCCGGATCCACGAACCGGTAAGGGTTGTTGTTCGCGTAGGCATACCGGTTGAAGGAGTGGACGTTCGCCTCGTCGAAGCCCCTCGGATCGACCCCCATGAAGCGCCCGAGCTGCGGGTCGTACCACCGCGCCCCAAAGTAGGAAAGCCCCGCCGCCGCCACGTGCGCCTTGCCCGTGAACCACGGCTGCTGTTCCGCCGGCGCCTTCGGGTCGAGCCGCTCCCCGTAGGGCTTGTAGCCCTGCCGCCACAGGAGGTTGCCGTTCGCGTCCGTCGCCGCGAGCGGCGTGCCCGCCAGGTCGTTGTGGTAGTAGATGTCGGTCGTGGTGGCCGATGCGGGCGCGGCAACAAGCGCTATCCCCACCCCGGCCAGCAATGCCCGCACCGCCCGCATCGTCGTCATCTTCCGTCTCCCGCTCACGGGTTCACCAGCGTCCACTCGGCGCCCACCGGGCCGATGTCCTGCGTCTCGAACGTCGAGGGCGAGGTGAAGCGCCATTGCAAGACAATCCCAGCCGCGGTGCACGGCAACCGACAACACATTCTCTCCGGAGCCGACTTGACGTCGCGAATGCCTCGGAAGGCGAGCCCAAGCTACCCTTTCATGCTTCCTGTCTAGGCAGTTGCTCGCCACATTCTCGAGTTCGCTTCCATCTCAGAATCGATTCATTCTGTCGAAGCCCCATCCGACATCTAGTGTCGATTTACGATCCCACCTTTCACGCTCCGCCCTGAGTCCTGAAGTTCCGCGATAAAGCTGTCCCTGACCTGGTCAAGAGCACGCTCTGCATCCACCGCATATCCCGTCTGCAATGCATTCGCAATATGTCTAGCAACATCAGCAAGAATCTTTCCCCAGGCCTTTTCCTCTGACACATCCATTGTTTCTTTATACATGCCGATCTTCAGCGAACAGTGAAGTCCGTGTTCGGCAATCCACACGCGAAGCATTTCCACGGCATCGGGGTCCCGCATGGCAGGCTCGGGAATTGGTCTTTCGTTTAGATCCATGTATTGACCTTATTTCTACGAAGGTGGCTTGATGCCGAAATCCGGCCACTTGTGAGGGGCAATCTCGTTTCGCTTGTTATCCAGTTCGCTTACTCCCCCTCTGTCGTTGATTGCCTTCTGCTCCTTGCTGCGACGCGCATCTCGGTCGCCCCTCGGATACGTGTCAATAACTTCTGAACCACGTCGATCTCTTCCATCGGAGCTATCCCGCTCTCGCACCCTTTTGTCATCTGCAGATCCAATATAGTCCTTCCCAGACGTCGTGTTTTCTCCCTTCACGCAATAAATGCACCCTTCGTCCTTTCCCATTTCCCTAGGGCGAGGGCCATCGGCATTTTGTTGTTGTAGCTCAGCCTCGCTATAAATTCGATCCAATGCCTTCAGTGCTATCCAGCTTCCGAGACTGCCTGCCCCTAATGCCGTCGCGCCGACGTACGCTCCTAGCCCAACTCGAACCGGAGGAGGAAGGAGCGGTGACAGCACCGAGGTTGCTTGCCGCCCATCCGGATCCACGAACCGGTAAGGGTTATTGTTCGCGTAGGCATACCGGTTGAAGGAGTGGACGTTCGCCTCGTCGAAGCCCCTCGGATCGACCCCCATGAAGCGCCCGAGCTGCGGGTCGTACCACCGCGCCCCAAAGTAGGAAAGCCCCGCCGCCGCCACGTGCGCCTTGCCCGTGAACCACGGCTGCTGTTCCGCCGGCGCCTTCGGGTCGAGCCGCTCCCCGTAGGGCTTGTAGCCCTGCCGCCACAGGAGGTTGCCGTTCGCGTCCGTCGCCGCGAGCGGCGTGCCCGCCAGGTCGTTGTGGTAGTAGATGTCGGTCGTGGTGGCCGATGCGGGCGCGGCAACAAGCGCTATCCCCACCCCGGCCAGCAATGCCCGCACCGCCCGCATCGTCGTCATCTTCCGTCTCCCGCTCACGGGTTCACCAGCGTCCACTCGGCGCCCACCGGGCCGATGTCCTGCGTCTCGAACGTCGAGGGCGAGATGAAGCGCCACAGCGACACCGTCCCGGTGGAGGCCTGCCGCCACAGCAGGTCCGAGCGCCCGTCACCGTCGTAGTCTCCCACTCCCATGATCGACCAGTCGAGCGATCGCGCCCCGACGGCGGATCCTTCCCACGTGCCGCCCGGACCCGTCAGGAACAGGAACACGTCCCCGGAAACCTCGTGGCGCAGGACGATGTCCATCGCCCCGTCGAGGTTGTAGTCGCCCAGCCCCGCCACCTTCCATGGCGGATCGAGAAGACCGAAGTCGGCTCCCACGAATCCCGGAAAGCCCGTGCTGAACCAGACGGCCATCCACCCGCTCGAGTGACGCCACAGGATGTCGGAGCTTCCGTCGCCATTCAGATCTCCCGCGGCCGCGAGGCTCCATTCCGGATCGACGTCTCCCAGGCCGAATCCGGTGGGCGCGTGAATTCCGGCCATCGTCCACACCACGGTGGTGCCCGCCGTCGCGTGGCGAAGCAGCAGATCGCCGTAGCCATCGCCGTCCATGTCGGCCACCTCCTCGACCTTCCACGCAGGATCGACAACGCCGTAGTCCTGCGAATCGGTCACCGTCGCCCCACTCAGCGCCCAGATCGAGAGTTCCCCCGTCACCGTATTGCGCCATACGATGTCGGCCTTTCCGTCTCCCGAGATATCGCCCATCGCCTCCACCACCCACTCCGACGACGGCATCCCCGGGCTTCCCGTGGCAAGGATCGCCGCCCCGTTCATGAACCACTGGTACATGAAACCGTCGTTTCGGCGCCAGAGAATATCGGATCGTCCATCGCCATTGAAGTCCCGGAACACGCCGCTTGTCATCACCCGTCCCGACGTCGCTTCCGAGGCGCTCGGCAGGAACTGGGCATCCCCCGCGTAGCTGGCCGTGACCGACTTCGGGCCCGGCGTGGGAAAGACTAGCGTGCATGAAGTAGCCGGCAGCAGCACCTGGCAGCTCGGTCCATCGGCCGCGGACACCGTAACCGTCCCGCCAGGCGATCCGAACCCAGGCGCCAGAGCGCCCACGGAAACCGTCACCGACATCCCCTGGCCCACCGAGGCCGGATTGGGAACAGTGCCCGTAATCGTCGTTGCACTCGAAGCCTTATTCACCTCGGCCGTTCCCGGCGCACTCTCGGAAGGCAGGTTCTGCCCCCCACCCAAATAGGCTGCGACCAGGGAATGCGTGCCTACCCCGAGAGCCGCGGTAATGCACGTCGCCGAACCCGAGTTCAGCGGCCGCGCCTCGCAGCCTGCGATGAGCGACGCGCCGTCCTTGAAGGCAACGCTGCCGGCCGGAGAACTCCCGGCCACGCTGGCTGTAAGAGTCAGCGCCTGCCCGAATACCGTTGGACTGGTGGAGATCGAGAGGGTCGTGGTCGTGGGGAGCCCCTCGTTGATCACCACATCGGATCCAGTCGCCGTCGCGCTGGCAAGGAACCTCGTGTCGCCGGCATAGCTGGCCGTGATCGACTTCGTTCCCGAGGTCGGAAATACCAGGACGCACGAAGTTGCGGGCAGCGTCGCTTGGCAGCTGGGGCCACCGCCGGAGGAAACGGTTACCGTACCGCTCGGTGCGCCCGCTCCGGGCGCCACGGCCGCGATTCCCGTGGTCACCGTCACGCTCTGGCCGACAGTGGCCGGGTTGGGCGTCACTGTCACGATCGACGTGCTGGAGGCCGCCTTGTTCACCACGGCCGATGCGGGCGCGCTTGTCGACGCCAGATTGAATTCGTCTCCTCCGTAGGCGGCAGACAACGAATGAGTCCCGACAGGAAGTCCGTCGGCAACGCATTCCGCCGAACCGGAGCTCAAGGGCCGTGACTCGCAACCTGCTATGGGCGTCCCGCCATTCTTGAAGGCGATATTGCCCGTTGGCGACAGGCCGGAAACGATTGCGGTAAGCGTCAACGGTTGCCCGAACACGGACGGACTGGTGGCGACCGAAAGCGTCGTGGCTGAGGCAACTTCGGTGACCGTTTTCCGGGTCGCTACGCGCTTGCCACCCAGGTACACGTGCTCCCGCTTGAGATTCGCCTGCCCGGGAACATACTCGCCATATAGGCGACCATCGATACCGTACATGTAGAACGTCTCGACTCCGCCCTCAAGCGCGCGAACCATATGGCCTTCACCATCGTAGGCATATTCGATCTTCCCCGGCAATGCGCAATCGATGCAATCGAGGGCCTGCGCCTCGTTGTAGCGAAATGAATGCAGACCGTTCCCCGTAACATTGCCATAGGCGTCGTAGGTAAGGCTTCGCGTGGGTTGCGCTCCCACGGTCACCGTGGATAGGCGTGAAGACACATAGCCGTAACCGATATTGACCCCACTGAAGAATTGCGACGTGAGGTCCCCACTCCCGTTGTAGTTGATCGTGCCGCTCGTCCACGGCCCCGAGGCTGATGTGAGCCGCCCGATGGAGTCGTAGGCCAGTGTTCGTGAATTGGCGGAGTTCCTGCTGTCGGTAATGGAGGTAGGGTTTCCTTGTGGGTCGTACACATACGACATGCCCATGATTCCGCCCCACGGAACGGAAATACCAGTGGGCCACTGCCGATTGGGGCTTTCGGTGAAAGTCGTGGACACATTATTCGCCATCGTCATGGACGACAGGTTTCCTGAATCGTAGTGCGCCGCGGCCGTGACGTGGGGTAACGCCTTCGTGGGTCGCCCGAGCACATCGGGAACATAGGACACCGTCATTCCCGAGGGATACGTGATCGCGGAAAGGTTATCGTTCCCGTCGTATGCGAACCCAAGCTGCCGTGAGCTCCCACCAACGGTAATTTGGTCAACAAGGAGGTTGCCGTTGGCGTCGTAGTCCAGGTCCCTTGCAATCGCTGGTATTGCGGCGGTTGCGGCACTCGCAACACGCTTCACTCTACTGCGCCTGTCGTAGGTTTTCGTGACCGATGGCGTTGCTCCGGGGTAGTCGATGCTCTCCACTCGATTCAGTCCATCGATCGTGTACGTCGTCGTTCCGGACGATCCCACCCGCCTTGACGTCATATTGCCCACCGCATCCCTGCCAAGCGTGGTGGTGCCCACTTCCGGCTCGGTCACGCCGACCAGGAAGAAGCTGGAGTTGTACGAATACGTTCTCGTGATGCCATTCTGGGAAAGCGACGTGATGTCCCCGTGTCCGTTCCTGCCGATCGTCACATCCGCGCCTGCTTGAGGTGTGTCGATGGACGTCAGCTCCCGGGCGTCCGGATCGCCGTAGGAGCGAAACGTGCGCGTCGTCGTCAGATTCCGCTCGTCGACCTCGCGCTCCTGGTTGTTCGCGAGTCGGGTCGTCGTGCGCGCAGACCCGTCGCCGTGACCAATTCGTGTGACACGCCCCAAGATGTCAAACTGATAGCTCGTGCCGAACGACGATCCCGGGTAGGACTCGAAAGTCTTCCGGCCAAGCGGGTCATATTCGATGGTTCGAACAACGCTGCCCCGGTTGATGCGTATCGGTCGCCCGAAGCTGTCGAACGTTGTCGTTTCTACTAGTGGCCCACGAGCCACTGTTTTCGTGCGGGAAGCAAAGCTCCAGGTGATCGTCGACGTGTTGTTGGCAGGCGGATTCACGGAGGTAATCCGGCTCAAGAGATCATAGCCATACAACGTGGTCTTGTTCTCACCGTCCGTCTCCGAGGTGACATTGCCCACCCCATCTACGATTCGACTGATGTTCACGCCCTCGGGGTGCGTCTCGGAGCGTGGCACACCACGGCTATAGGAGAGAAAGTTCCGTGTCATTCCCCTGGCATCCCTGATGGACGTGATATTGCCGTCGCCATCGACTCCAAAGGTGGTTCCGACACCGAATCTTGTCTCGATGTAGGGGTTGCCATTCGCATCGAAGGAACGCGTAATCGTGCCGACACCTGAAATCGTCTGGTTCGCAAGTTGCTTGACGATCCACTTCGACGTGTTGATGTAGAACGTTTGCGCTGTGGACCGGGAAGCCTGGCCTGTCTCGCTGATGCTGGTCGGGTTTCCATAGGCATCCTGGCTCCCGATCGGGTAATTGGTCGTGTAGGCGGTCCCGTCGCGGACGATCTGTCTTGAAACAAGCAGCGGCACGAAAGCCCCGACGTCGCTCTTTCCCGCGTAGGGAGGGGCACGAAAATCGGTCTGCGGAGAGACTTGTTTCTTGTCCCATGCATAAACTTCGCGGTGGATCGACGACGCCCCAACCGTCTTCTCCGCGAGAAGTCCCAGCTTCCAGACCTCTCCGTTCGTGATGGTGTTGTATCCGAAGTGCTTCCACGTCGTTGTGCCCTCCGGGCCGGCCATGGTGGTCGTGTCGAGGGTTCCCTGCGACTGGCTGGGGGTGTAGTTGAAAGTCCACGATCCGCCGTCCGAGGTTGTCTTTCGCGAGACCACGGTAACCGGCAAGGCGCCCAGTGTTGGCGTAAAGGTCTTCCAGGCGTAGTCGTAGGTCAGCGTCCCGCCGTAGGGAAGAGTCGCCGTCTGGAGCGAGTAGCTCCCGCCAACGTTGCTCCTCGAGCCAAAGTAGGCGTAGCTCCATCGCAGCCCCTCGGGGCCGCTAACGCTGGAAAGCTGGAAGTAGGCATTGCCGAAGCTCCCACCAAGCGGTTGATACGAAAACGTGTATGTTCGCCCTTGCGCGGTTATCGAGTTCAGCCGGCTCCTCCCCCCCACTCCGCTGGAGCCGTAGTTCAGCGTAACGGACCGGCCATCGCTCGTGGAGATTCCCGTGACCACGGCCTCGCCGTCGAACTGTGTCGTGAAGGTGAAGTCGATGGTGTTCCCGTTGCGGTCCGAGATTCTCCTTGTCGCGAATCCACCTGAACCGTCCGCCTGCGTCATCTCGTAGCGGATTCCGTCGGGCGATGTCACCCACATTCCGATGGCCGGGGAAGGGGCGCACTCCGCCTTCCACCATCCCTTGGTCATGGCCCCGGGATACGGGGACACCGTTGCGTAGACCACGTGCGAACTCCCGTCCGGCAAGGTGAGGACGGGATTCTGTCCCACGGCACCACCCCAGTAAGCAGGCGAGCACGAACCGTTGGACCCGTAGCGCAGGCGTCCGAAGTGCAGATCCCACCCGAGACCCACGATTCCCGACACCGGAGGCGGTCCCTGGACCACCTGAAGATTGTTGTAGGAACGCTGAATCTTCAGGTCCAGACCGCCGTTTCCCGGTATGAAAACATCGACGTGGTGGAGTTGAAGTCGCCCGGTGAAAGGATCGATTGTCTCGTTCGGGTGATAGGCCACGTAGCTTCGATTCTTGTAGAGACCAGGTTCTTCGTAAATCGCCCCTTGCTGAGCATACGAGTCGGTCGCTGCAAGATTGCCGAGCACCAACGCCATTGCTTCTCCGACACTCCAGAGCAACCTTCTCATGACTCGCCTCTCTCGCAAGTTTTCGATTTGAAGACTGGCCGATGGGACATCCCACATCACGGACTGGGGCTTCCCCCACAACGCACCGCCGGGATGAGGCGACGCGTCCCCTGGGGCAAGGGTTTCAGCATAAACATCCGTGATCTTTACGGTATTTACTTCTTACATCAATTAGCCACGGATGTCACGCGTCCCGATGACCGGGGTGGGCGGCGCCGTGGTGCTCTCCTAGATCTGGCTCGCGAAGCGAGGGGGCTGACCCCGCGAGCGGCTTGAAGCCCCGCGGGCGCGGGCGCAGGATGCCCGCAGAGGAGGAAGCCGCCATGGCCCAACGCATCGAGACCGACAGCTTCGGCGGGATCGCCGTCGACCACGACCGCTACTGGGGCGCGCAGACGC
>CALFYN010000224.1 GCA_937952345.1 uncultured Acidobacteriota bacterium | reverse complement strand
GAACCACCAGCGGATAACGCCCCGCCGCCAGTTCCGGAGGAATCTGCGCCGTGATCTGTCTCGCCGAAGTCGCCATCAGCGGCAGCGGACGATTGTTCAACGTCACGCATACTCCGCCCAGCAGCGTCGGCAGTTCTCCGCTCTCGATCTTCGCATCCGAGGCCAGGTTGTTCCCCGGAATGTTCACCAGGCTCCCAGGGGCCAGCGTATTCCTTCCATTGGCGACGTTCCCAATCCCCGCCGCCGTCACCACCGGCCGTTCGGCGGCCGTGATCGCCGCCATTGGTACGATGCTCAACCCGCTCACGGTCAGTACGTATGCCATCGTCCCGGCCGGGTTCACCGCGATCGAACGCCCTTGGACGTTCGCCCGCGCCGCCCCTGTCACCGTCGAAATCGGACCCTCGATTGCCGCCACCTGCCTCATCGAGTTCCCCGTGTTCACATCCGCGATTTCCACGTTCGGCGCAACCGTCACAATCGGATTATTCGCCTGCGCCGCAACCGCCGGCGCAAACCGTACAAAGCTGTTGTTGTTCAGCGCCACTACCCCCGAAATCGGACGCACCACAGGATTCTGATTCCCCACCACCACGCTCCCCGCCGAGCCGATCGGCGTCAGCGCCGGATTGAGCACCGTTCCATTCACCAGGTAATAGCGCCCCCCAGGCCCCGCGCTGATCGGCCCGAAATAGCCCTGAATCGGATTCGTGAAAATCTGTCTGGCGTTTACAAATTCATCCTGAGTCGCATCGTACAAATAGACGAACCCGTTCCCAGCCAGAATAATCGCGTACTCCCCGTTCGGCGTCGCCGCCATCGAACGCGGCGCCGGAAGCGTCGCCAGATTGATCGCCGGACTCACCCGCCGCGGCACCATCTCATTGCCCACCGCGCCCCATAGCGAACCGTTGTTCATGATCACCAGCGGTCCGCGCTGCGTCGCAACAATCGATTGCGGCGTAATCAGCGCCGCCGTGGCATTGAAGGGCAGCGGCGGAAATCGCAGACGTCCCGTGACCACTCCCTCTTCCAAATCCACCACCGAAATACTCTCGCCGCCGCTATTGGCCACATACATCGTCTGCCCACCGGGGGCAATCGCGATCGACCGCGGCAGTTGCCCGACCTTGATCGGTGCCAAAAACGTTTCCGACCGGGCATCGTACACATCAATCCGATTCTTTCCGCTATTGGCGATGTAAACGCGGTCCCGTGTCGTGTCGTACTGCAGATCCACCAGCGCTTCGTTGGCCGAGACGCCCACTTCCATCGGGATCACGTCTCCCCGCGCATCCGAATTCCGGTTGTTCTGAAATACCCGCAGCCGCGGCGGAATATTGATCGCCTCGTTCGATTGCACCAGGAAATCGTGAATCGGCGACACCGTCCCCAGCGTCCGCGCGTTGAGCGGGTTGAACGTCAGATTGATCATCGGCCCTTCCGGCGTGTTCTGTGCCCGCACCTGCGGCGCCGTTTGTGCAATCGCCGCGTTCTGCGGCCGCGCAGCCTGCCCCGGCACCGCCGGACCCGGCGCAACGGCGCCACCACCGGCTGGCGGCAACACGATAATCACTCCGCCTCCAGGAACGCCTCCTCCCGGCCCTCCTGCTCCGCCCAATCCCCCAGGTCCCGTCGGATTCAACTGCAACACCTGCGCCGTCGCCGTCAGCCGCCCCGCACCCGCATTCATCACCAGAACACTCTGCGTTCGCTGCTCCGCCGTAACTCCGCACTGATCGTTCCGCAGTTGGACAACGCTCGCCGTCAAATCCGCGATCGGCCGATCCCGCATCGTGCCCACCGGAATCGACGCAAAACCGGATTCCGAAATCGCATACAGGGTCCCGCCATCGCTCGTGATCAACATCTTCCCTGCCAGATTCTCCGGCATCTGCAGCGCCGTCTGAATCAGCAGGTTCTCCGGATCGCTTAGCATCAACTGCCCGACATTCGGCCGCGCCGGAGGATTCTGCACCGGAGAAATATTGAACGCCGAATACAACGTCCCCCCATCCGGCGAAAACACGCTCCCGCCCTGGTTCTGCTGCAGGTTGAAATTCGTGTTCGGCTGAATCGGATACGGAGCGTTCGCCAGGTTCTGTTGCCCGATCACCTCCAGCGTCTCCAGATCAATCAACGTCAGCCCCGACATCAGCTTCTTGCCGTCCGGTGAAATCGCCAGCACGCTCGAAACGTTCGTAATCACCCGGCTCCGCAGCACCGTCGACGACGCCACTTCATACACAAAGATCGCCCGCGTGTTGTTGTTCGGAATATTCACCCCGACAATGAACTGCCCGTCCGGAGTCGCTTGCAGCCGGCTCCGGCTCGCCAGAAACTGCCGTCCCGCCGGCGGAGATCCCACCGGGATCTGCGGCGTGTTCGGCACGAACACCACGCTGTCAAATGCAGCCCGGTCCGGATCGTAAATCAGCAGGGTGTTCTGTGAGTTGCCAGGCCCCGTCCCAATCGTCGTCACCAGAACCCGCCCATCGAACCCCACCGCAACCCCTTCCGGCCGCGCCGGAACGCTCGCCCGGCTCACCACTCGCAAGGTGTCCAGATCCACAATATTTAAGGAAGACGCATTGTGCGCCGCAACATACAGGAACTGGCCATCCGGCGACATCGCGGCCGATAACGGGAACGCATCCAACGCCACCGTCGCCGTCTGCCGGATCGGGTTCGGCGGCAGTGAATAAATTTCCACCCGGTTGGCGTTGGCATTGATGACATACAGCCGCCGCCGGGCCTCATCCATCACAATATCCGAAACACTTCCGACCACCGTCGTCACCGTCCCGAACGTGGCGGCGGGACTCATACGGCAGATTACACACAGAACCGCGAGAAGAAGAAATCGGAACATCAGCTTATATTCAACCCACCTGTTCAGACAAAGTTGCGTGCACGTAAGTGCTTACTGTAGCGCAGTTAGCAGATTCCCGGCGACCCTCGCCAGCGCCAGTTTCGCACGCTCCCCAAGCATCTGTGATTCATAGTACCCAATCCACTTTTCCTGCTCGGCAAACCGAGCCTCCTCCAACTGCCGCTGCGACGCCCGCCCTTCCTCCAATTGCGCCAGCAGAATCGTCACCTGCTCCCGCGCCAACTCCAGGTCCGACCGCGCAATCTGCCGCCCGTCTTCCGCCAGCTTCGCCTGCCGCCACGCATTCCGCACCTCCACCGCTATCCGAGCCCGCGTCTGCCCCATCCGTGTCCGCAGCGCCTCCAGTTCCGTCTGAATCTGCGAACCCCGCGCCACCGCCGCCGCGCTCCGAAACAGCGGCACCTGCACCGACACCCCTAATTGCCCGTTGTGCCGTTGAAACCGCCGGAAAAAATCCTCGTAGTTATTGAACTTCGCGAACAACCCGTATTGCGCCACCAAATCGAGCGTCGGCAATCGTGACGCCTCCTGCTCGCGTAGCGCCAGTTGCTCCACCCGCACCGACGATTCCAGCCTCCGCAACTCCTTGCTCGCCGCCAGCGCCAGCCGCAACGCCGCCTCCTCCGATTCCGGCGTCTCCACCGCCAGCGGCCCATCCATCACCGCGCGCAGCCGCGTCCCCGCATCCATCCGAATCAGCACACCCAGCGTATTCTCCGCATGTTCCTGCTGCTCCTCGATCAGTGCATGCCGGTGCTTCGTCTTCGCCACCCCCAGCGCCGCCCGCCGCTGCTCGATCTCCAGTTCGCGCCCCTCCTTCACCCGCGCCTCCACCGTCTCCGCCGCCCGCTCCATCGCCACCACCTGCCCGCGAATCGCCTCCGCCGTTCGCAACCAGCGGATGGCATCCAAAAACACCGAAGCCGTCTCAAAGGCAACCTGCTCGCGCTTGGCTTCCGTATCGATCGCCATCGCCTTCGCCGTTTCACCCGCCTGCGCAATCCGCGCCGACACTGCCTTGTTGAACACCGAAGCCACGCCCCGCACCTGCACAATGCTCGGGGCCGATCCCTCAATACTCATCGGAAATCCGTACGAGTACGCCATCCCGCTCCCGGCGAACACCTTCGGTATAAAAGGATCCCGCGCAATGCGCATCTGCGCCCGCGCCTTCTCTTCCTCCAATCGCGCCAGCACAATCTCCGGATTCAGCCGCAACGCCTGCGCCACGGCCTCCTTCAAACTAATCGTGCGAGTCTCCGCATACGCCGAACACGCCAGCAGAACAGCAACAATGAGGGCCATCCCTCTATCTTACGGATCATCGCACCGCCCGCCTCACCGCGGCGTCAATTCCCCAATCGGATACTCGCTGATTTCAATGTCCTCTTTATTCGTCGAGTAGATCACCCACAGCGATCCGCCATGCTCCATCGCATGCGGATACTGAATGCTCCCCGCCCCCTTGGCCTTCCCCCGGTACCGCTGTGGCGCGGGACCCGTCCGCAGAATCTTCGGCGCCGAAAACGTCCACCCATCCCTGCTGAACGAAATCGCCAGCGGATCGCGGCTCTTCGGGTCCGGATTATTGATCAGGTAATACCACCCGTTCGACAGCCGCCCCGAAAAGTTCTTGCTCGTCGCGTCCGGATAGTTGGTCAGCACCGCCGCGCTCCACGTCGTCCCGCCGTCGCGGCTCACCGCATGCCGCAATTTCCCCGAACGCCCCTGATCGCGAAAGATCAAATGCGCAACGCCATCGGCGCCGATATACTCACTCGGCTCGCTCAAGTTGTCTTGCGGACCCTCCAGCGGCATCGGCGTAATGCGCCAGTTCCCGTTCGCCATATCCGTCGAACGCGCGAAATACATCTTCCGCAGGCTGTCCCGACAAGTCATGAACCAGTCCGCCCCCACCTTGCGCGGCGGATAGTTGTTCATGCAGTTGTCCAGAAACATACCCGCGTTTTTCCACCCCGCCCCGTCCCATTCAAACCGCATCAGCCGCAGTTTCGGCCACCCCGGAACATCGCCCGCCTCCCGAATCCCCTCCACATGCGCCGCCAGCGCCGTCAGCTTGCCGTTCACCGTGAAAATTCCCCGCGCAATGTACCGCCCCGGTCCCTCCATCCCGTCCGGATCCGCGGCCAGCACCTTCCCCTCGGCCCACGTATGCCCATCCGCGCTCGTCGAATACCGGATCACCTGCCCGTTGCTGTCTTCGTCCTTCAGCCCGCTCGACCAGATCACCCAGAACTTGTTCTCAAACCGCGTAATATACGAGTGCAGGTTGAACTGATACTCCCCTTCCCTGGCCCGATACACAACGCTAGTGCGCCCCTTCGCCACGGGAAGCTGCTTCGGCGCGGCCAGCATTTTCGGATCCGCCAGCAACGCGCTCGCATCCTGCAGCGCGAAATCCGCAATGCGAAACTCCGATACCTCGATGTCTTCCTTATTCGTCGAATAGATCACCCACAGCGATCCGCCCTGCTCAATCGCATGCGGATACTGCAAGCTCCCGCTCGGCTTCGCTCTCCCGTCTATCCTCCGCGGAGCGGCACCCACCCGTATGTTCCGCGGCGACGTGAACGTCCATCCGTCCTTGCTGAACGAAATCGAGATCGGATCCCGTTTCTCCGGATTCGGATTGTTGATCAGAAAATACCACCCGTTCGACAGCCTCCCCGTGAAATTCTTGCTCGTCGCATCCGGATAGTTCGTATGCACCGGCTTCGTCCACGTCTCGCCCCCGTCGCGGCTCACCACCCGGATCAATTTCCGCGACCGGTTGTTGTCCCGCACAATCATATGGATCACGCCATTCGGATCTTCATACCACGTCGGCTCGTCCATCCGGTCAAACGGCGGAGCGTTCTGTATCGGCGTCCGCTTCCACTGAAGTTTCTTCTCATCCTCCAGCAGCGCCACGCTCACGTCCATGTTGCGGTCCCGGCAGATCATCGCCAGCTTCCGTCCGAATTGCGCCGGAGGAAAGTTATTCATGCAATCGTCCGCGAACACCCCCGCCTCCTTCCACTCCTTGCCGTCCCACTGAAAATAGATCAGCCGCAGGTTCTTCCAAACCACGTCCTTGCCGCGCTTGCCGTAATCGGCGCTCTCCTGATACGCCGCCAGCGCCGTCAGCTTGCCTCCATGCACAAACAATCCCCGCGCAATCCACCGCGCCGGACCACGCGGCCCATCCGGATCTTTCGCCAGCACCCGCGGAGCCGTCCAATCATGCCCGTTCCGGCTCGTCGAATACACCACCTGCTGATCAGGATCCTCCTCATGCGCCATAGCCGAAGACCAGATCGCCCAAAACCGGTTGTCATAGTGGATCAGATAGGAGTGCAGATTGAACCCCGCCTTCCCCTCCACGCCACGAAACACCGCCGACGTCTTCCCCTTACCCGCCGGGAAGCCAAACGGATCCTTGCCGCTGATCGTCTCATCCGCCAGCCGGCTCACATCCTGTCCGGCGCCGTTCACAACCATCGCCACCAACAATAGAAACATCATTCTCATCTCATGACTCCCTTCGGCAATGCCGCTCTCCACCCCGTCTTCCGTACCCCCGCCAACTCCGCCACCAATCCCCTATACGCCGCCTGCCCCGCCAGATTCCGAGTCTCATTCGGATCGCGTTCATGATCGAAAAGCTCCACCCCTTCCCGCTCCCCTTTCCCATTCATCCATTCCGTAAACCGGTACCGCTCCGTCCGCATCGAATACCCCATAATTCCCCCCGCCCGCGGATACTGGCTGAACGCCGCCGTCTTCCAAGCTCGCCGTGTATCCCGAAACAAAGGCATCAGACTCACTCCCTCCAGCCCCTCCGGCGCGCGAAGCCCGCAAGCCTCCGCCAGCGTCGGATAAATATCCACGAACTCCGTCAGCGCCCGAGTCCGTTGTCCACCCTTCTCCCCAGGCACACTCACAATCAGCGGCGCGCGCACGCACACCTCGAAATTCGTGGTCTTGCCCCAATAATCCTGCTCGCCAAGATGCCACCCATGATCCCCCCACAACGCCACCACCGTATTCTCCGCCAATCCCAGCCGGTCCAGTTCATCCAGCACCTTGCCGATCTGCGCATCGATATAGCTCACGCAGGCATAGTATCCGTGCAACGCCGCCCGCATCTTCGCCTCCGGCATGGGCCCCTTCTCCGGATAATCCCCATAGCTGCGTAGTTCACTGTAAGCCTGCAACGCAAACCGGGAAGCATCCTCCGCCAGATAGGGATTCGCAACCAGCGGCAATTCCTCCGCCTTGTACAGATCCCAATACTTCGAAGGAGCCGCAAACGGCAGATGCGGCTTGTTGAACCCCACCCCCAAGAAGAACGGCCGTTTCCCCAATCGCGAAAGCGCCGCCACGGCCGCCTCCGCAATCTGCCCGTCCCGATATCCGTTATCCGGCACGTCCACGCGCTCTAGCGCCGAAGTCTTCTTCCACGGATCAGCATCGTCCTTGTTCTCCGCCAGCACGT
>CALFYN010000223.1 GCA_937952345.1 uncultured Acidobacteriota bacterium | reverse complement strand
GCCTCGGCCGTCTTCATCGGCCCATGCGAGCAACTGCGCCGCAATACGGAGATTCTTCTTACTTGTCTTCGGATAATTCGGCGGCATGATTGTGATTTCTCCGTCGGCGCTGACTTCGACCATGCAGTCGGGATAGTGCTCGCAGAACGCCACGAACTCGTCGTCGGTGATGGGGGGGCGTTCGGGGTGGAGCGTGACAGGCGCCACGGACTCGAAATCTTCGACAATCAACTGCATACCCAACAGTGTAACGGGATTCGGGATAGGGGGAAACCGTCCCTCTACGGGCGGCGTCCATAAAGACGATAATAGGCAAGAGAGGTTTAAGTGATTTCGATGCCAATCCGCCGGGTGATTGTACCGCTGACTTTCGCGGCCCTCGTGGCGGCGCAACCCTCTGAAACGAAGGCTCCGGAGACGAGGGAGGTGGCGAAGCAGGAAAACGCCGGCGATTTTCGTGTCGATCCGGGGACGCACCTGCCGCTGAGCCTGGTGAACCAGGTGAGCACGAAGAGCGCGAGGCCGGGTTCGCGGGTGTATCTGGAGACGGCGTTTCCGATTGTGGTGAGCGGGCGCATGGTGATCCCGCCGGGCAGCTATGTGATGGGGACGGTGACGGAGATCAAGCGTCCGGGACGGCTGAAAGGGCGGGGGGAGCTGTATCTGCGATTTGACTCCCTCGTGCTTCCGAACGGAGTGACGCGCGACTTTCGGGCGCGGGTGAGCGGCGTGGAAGGGATTAACGGCGAGCAGCTGAATGACGAAGAGGGGAAGGTTGTAGGGGAAGGGAACAAATCTGGGGATGCGCGAACGGTTGGGGAAACGGCCGTGACCGGAACCTGGATCGGGACGATTGCGGGAGCATCGGCGGGGCGTACAGGTATGGGCGCGGGGATTGGAGCTGCGGCTGGGGCGGCGGCGGGGATGGTTGGGGTCTTGTTATCGCGGGGTCCGGACCTGGTGTTGCCGAAGGGGTCGACGATTGAGATGGTGCTGGACAGGCCGCTGTATTTCACCGAGGATGAGATCGATTTTTCGACGGCATACCGGCGGGGCGGGTCGAGCGTCCAGATGGCGCCTGGGGTAGCTAAGGAGAAGCGGAGCCCGATTCCAGGGATGGGGCGGCGTCCAGTACAGTGATTCCCCTAGGGTGAATATTCTGCACCGTACTGAGAGAATTTAGCACCACAGGTCTATTTTCGTCGTAGGCCACCCCCGATATTATCTATAGGCAAGAGACCTATGGATTCCGGTACGTTGGAGATGCAGATATTTCTGAGTCTGGTTGTCGTGCTGGCCACGGCATTCGTGGCGCTGCTCTGCGACTACCTGAAGGGGTCGAATGAATCGTTGCGGGAGCGCAATATAGAGTTGCGGGTGCGGCAGGAGGAGCGTGAGTTCCAGCGGGCCGCGGAGGAGTGGACGAAGGCGGCGCAGCGATGGCCGATTCGGACACCGGTGATTCTGACTCCGATCAAGCAGGAAATGCCTGTGATGGAGGTGGAAAGCGCGGAGCCGGAGGCAGCGGCACCGGAAGCCGTACCGGCGGCTGTGGCGCCTGAGGAAGTGGCAACTGTGGCAGTTGCGGGCGTGGATGAGCCACCGGACGAGGTGGTGCAAGAAGACAAGACGGAGATGGTGGAGGAGGCATTCGTGCTGCCTCCCGGTATGCACGAGCATGCCGTCCTGGCGAGGTACTTATCCACATCCGAGCCATTCTCGGGGGTTGTCGTTTCGATTGGGATCAACGATTACGCCACGCAATTGGAAAAGGCCGGTCCGGAAACGATGGCAGAAACCATGCTGGCGGTGGAATCGATGATTTCTGGTTTGCTGCGGGCGGGGGTGGATTTCGGCTGCCGTTCCGGCGATGATGAATTCCTGTTGGTGTTTCCCAAGGAGCAGGGGGCGGATGCACAGCGGCGGCTGGCGGCGATCTCGGAGCGGCTATGGAACTTCCAATTGCGGTCGATTGGGAGTGCGCCGGTGGTGTTTTGCTGGGGAGCGGTGGAAGTGCAGGGTGAGTCGCTGGCCGATTCGGTTGCATCGGCGAGCGAGCGGATGCATCAGACCAAACGCAACCGCAAGACGATCTCGCTGCAGGCCAAGCCGCGAAAACTCGCCGTGTAGATTTGCTTTTATTTTGGCAATCTGATAGAACTTCCTTAACGCTTGAGGAGGTCTATCCGAGTGAGATTTGGCCAATTTACGGTAATTCTGTCTTTTTATGCGTTAAGCGCATTCGCCCAGAGCGAGCGCGGAAACGTAGCGGGAACTGTCACCGATCCAACGGGGGCGGCGATCGCGGGTGCGGAGGTCAGCCTGGTGAACCGGGACACCAACGCAACGCTGAAAGGGGTCTCGTCCACCACGGGCGAGTACAATGTGCCGAATCTCTTGCCAGGCGTGTACCGCGTTGAGATTACGGCGACGGGATTCAAGCGGTTTCTGCAGCGCGAGGTGAATGTATCGGCGTCGAGCAGCGTGCGCGTGGATGCGCAACTGCAACTGGGGCAGGTGTCGGAACAGGTGGAAGTGACGGCAGCGGTGTCGACGATCCAGACGGACAGCGCGAAGGTGTCGACGCAGGTGGAAAACAAGATGGTGGACGAACTGCCGCTGGTGGTGGCGGGGTCGATGCGCAGCCCGTTCAACCTGGTGGCGGTGGCGGCCGAGGCGCGCGGGAGCGGGCAACGGTTGGCGCTGGGCGGCGGACAGGTGGCTGCATGGGACGCCACGCTCGATGGGCACAGCGTCGGTACGAACCGGTCGGGCGATACGGCCGAGGCGGCGTTGAACACGCCATCGGTGGAGGCGCTGACCGAATTCAGCGTGGACACGAACGGTTTCAAGGCGGAGTTTGGGCAGGCGGGTGGAGGCGTGATGACGTTCGCCTCGAAGTCGGGGACGAACCAGTTCCACGGGTCGGCGTATGATTTTCTGCGCAACGACGCGCTGGATTCCCGAGGATTTTTCGCGGCGCGGCGGTCGATCTACCGGCAGAATGATTTTGGGTTCACGGTGGCGGGGCCGGTGTACATCCCGAAACTGTATGACGGGAAAAACAAGACTTTCTTCTTTTTCTCCTACGAAGGGTTCCGCAACCGTGTCGGGGCGAACGATACGATATTGTCGGTGCCGGCGCCGGAGATGTACCGCGGCGATTTCCGCAATTGGGTAGATCAGAACAACCGGCCGATTGCGATCTACGATCCGTCGACGCTGCGGGCGAATCCGAGCGGTACGGGATCGATTCGTGACGCATTCCCGGGGAACCAGATTCCAGTGAGCCGGTTCGCTACGACAGCAGCGGCGATTGCGGGTTTCGGATCGGCGGTTTCGCCGAACCGGGGATTCGCGGCCGGGACGAGCAACTATGTCCGGAACAACTACCTGGTGAGCGGCGGCACGATGGTGACTCCGACGGACAAGTACAGCCTGAAGGCGGATCAGTTGATCGGGAGCCGGCACCGAGTTGGATTTCTTTGGAACATGACGACGTTCCGCAACAAACCGGGTCCGGCGGGGGCGCCGGGGTTGCCGGAGCCGCTGTGGAACGGACAGATTCAGGCCTGGGACACGGATGCATTTCGCGTGACCCACGACTACACGTTGTCTTCGACCATGGTGAACCATTTCTCGCTGGCATGGAACGGGTTCATCAAGAACAGCTATTCGGCGAACGTGGACAAGGACTGGAAGAGCAAAGTCTGCATCAAGAACGTGGTCGATTGCAACCAGAATTTCCCGACGCTGAACTTCACGGAGTACACGGCTTGGGGCGGGGCGAGCTACAACGGGACGGAGCAGCCGGGTTGGGGGCTGAAGAACGATTTGAGCTACGTGCGCGGGTCGCACACCTACAAGTTCGGGTTCCAGCACCAGAATCAGAACGCGGATGGGTTTGGGCAGCAGGACATTGCCGGGCGGGCGGATTTCAGCTTTTTGAGCACGAGCATTCCGGGGTCGACTTCTTTCCCGAACAGCGGTGGGAGTTCCTTCGCATCGTTCCTGTTGGGGGATGCGTTTCTCGGGCGCACGGAGACGATTCGGGCGGTGACGCAGAAGTACCGCTATTTCGGTTTCTACGCGCAGGACGACTGGCGCATCACACGGAAACTGACGTTGAATATCGGGTTGCGGTACGACAACACGCTGCCGCCGACGAACAAGAAGGACGAGTATTCGGACTTCAATCCGGAGCGGCCGAATCCAGGGGCGGATGGCCGGCCGGGGGCGCTGTGGTTTGCGGGTTTCGGGCCGGGGCGTGAGAATCGGCGGTCACTGGTGCCGGGATGGCACAAGGGATTCGGGCCGCGCATCGGTCTGGCGTACACGCCGGACAATAAGACGACGTTCCGGACGGCGTTCGGCCGGTCGTTTTCGCGTGTGACGGCGGTGCAGGGGAGCGGGCACTTTGCCGGGTTTATCGGCCAGTATGTGTTCAACAACACCACGCAGGGGGTGTCACCGACCTTCCGACTGGACGAAGGGCTGCCGGCCTATATCCTTCCACCGTCCATCAATCCGGCGTTTTCGAACGGGAACACGGTGGATTACTGGCAGGGGCAGGAAGCGACCCGTGCTCCGGAGAACCTGTTCTGGACGTTCACGATGCAGCGGCAGATGGCCAGCAACACCGTGCTGGAGATTGGCTACAACGCCACAGTCGGGACGCATTTGCAGACGGCACTGCTGGTGCTGAACCAGGTGCCGACGGAAGCATACAAGCAGGTGGTGCAGCAGTTCGGCGTGACGCAGGCACAGACGATTCTGCGCTCGGACATCAATTCGGCGACGGCGCGCAATGCCGGATTCGGGCTGCCGTATCCGAGCTTCGCGACGGCGCAATTGCGCACGGTGAATCAATCGCTGCGGCCGTTCCCGCAGTACAACGGCATCATCACAGGGGTGCAGAACGGTGACAAGAGCGGGCACTCGTCTTATCACGCCCTGGTGATCAAGGCGGACCGGCGCTTCTCGAAGGATCTGACGTTCCAGTGGAGTTATGTGGTGTCGAAACTGATGACGGATTCGGACACGTATTTCGCCACCTCGCCTGCCGGAGCGATGGATCATTACAACCGGCGGCTGGAGAAATCGATTGGGCAGTACGATTCGACGCACGTGATCAAATTTGCGAATCTGTACAACCTGCCGTTTGGGAAGGGGCAGCGCTGGGCAACGGGCGGGTTCCTGAACCAGATTATTGGTGGGTGGCGGCTGTCGGCGATCCAGATCTACAACAGCGGCACTCCGATCGCGCTCGGGCGGAACAACCCGCTGAATATTTTCAACGCGGGGACGCGTCCGGTGGTGGATACGTATGACGGATGGCGGGCGCCGGTGGCGGGCGGAAAGTTCGATCCGAACGTGGACCGGTTCCTCAAGCCGGCCAATCAGTTCCCGGCGCAGCCGGTGGATTTCGGCAACGTGACGCGGTACAACCCGAAAGTTCGCGCGTTCTGGGGACTGTCGGAGAATGTGAGCCTGGCGAAGACGTTCCACATCACCGAGTCGATTCGCGTGGATCTGCGCGGGGAAGGGTTCAACGTGTTCAACCGGACGATTTTCGGGACGGGGAGCACGAGCCTGAACGCCGGGAACTTCGGCATTGTGCTGAACCAGGCCAACGATCCGCGGCAGATGCAACTCGGCTTGAAGGTCTACTGGTAGAGTTCAGCGCACGAATATGGTAACACCGGACTGACTGGACACGCCGCCCACTGTGATGAGGAGCGGAACAGGTCCAGAGGTAGCCTGCACCGGTACGCGGACCGTGATCTGGAGGACTCCGGGGCTGGTTACGGCGGCGGCCTGCGCTGTGATCTCCGCGGGCTGGCCGTCGATGGAGACTGCGACAGGGGCGGCGGGGACTGGATAAGGGACATCGGCGAGCCTGCCTTCGGGCAAGGCGGGTTCGATCACACCATGGCCGGTGGCGTAGAAGGTGATGAGGGCTCCGCGTGCGGCGGGATTGCCGGCCTGGTTGACGGAGAGATCCTCGTTCAAGGCATTAGCGGGTCCGACGCCGCTGCCGGCGGTGAAGATGCCGGGAACAAAGGCTTTTACGGGAATGGAAGCGACTCCTCGGGACTGGCCGGCGCGGAAGATTTCGATCTGCGCGGTGGCTTGGCCGGCAATGGAGAAGGGAGCCTGAACGTTGAGGAGGTTTTCCTGCGCGTATAGAATCGGGGCCGGTTTGCCGTTGAAGCGCACCTGTGTGTCCCCGAGGGTGGAGGTCAGAAGGCCGTCCGTTCCAACGGTTCCGGACATGGGTGCCGTGGGGCCGATACCAGGGCCTTGGAGGGTCAGCAGCATGCCTGGGGCGGCGGCGGTGGGTTCGAGGATGGCTCCGTGCCAGACGCGTACTGGTGTTTCTTCCACAACCGGGGGTGGAACGGAAGGCGGAGGAGCCACTGGCGCGGGGCTGAGTTTGCGGATGCGGTGATTGGCGCTGTCGGCGATGTAGAGATTGCCTTGTCTGTCCATGGCAAGGCCGGACGGTGCATTCAGCCGGGCTTGCTGCGCAGATTCCTTGTCGCCGGAAAAGCCGCGTTCTCCGGTTCCGGCGATGGTGCGCTGGGCGCCGGTGGGATCGACGGCCAGGATGGAGTGGGTGGCGGAATCAGAGAAGAAGAGGGCACCCTCGGGGTTGATGGCCAGGCCGGTGGGGAATCCGGCATTGGAGACAACGGTGGTGATGGCGCCAAGGGGTGAGATCTTGCGGATGCGGCGGTTGCCCTGGTCGGCAAAGAAGAGATTGCCGGAAGCATCGAATGCCAGGGCCATGGGTGTGTCGATTCTTGCGCCGAGTGCGGCGTCCCCGTCGCCCGCGTATCCGCGGCCACCGGAGCCGGCAATGGTGAGGAGGAATCCGCTGGCGGTCATGCGGCGAATGCGATGGTTGCCTGTATCGGCGATGTAAAGGATACCGTTCGAATCGACAGCGACGGCGCTGGGAGTATGGAGTTGGGTTTCGAGGGCGGGACGCGAGTCGCCGTTGAACCCGGCCAGCCCCGTGCCGGCGACCGTGGCGATGACGCCATTGGGAGCGACTTTGCGGACGCGGTGATTCTGGGTGTCGGCGATGTAGACGGTTCCGTCCGGGGTGACGGCGACGCTTTGCGGGCGAAAGAGGCGGGCGACGGGTCCGGGTCCGTCGTCGCCGGAGAAGCCTGCCTCGCCGTTGCCGGCGAGGGTGGTGATGATGCCGGAGGCGACCTTGCGGATACGGTGGTTGGCTGTGTCGGCGATGTAGATGGCTCCGGCGGAATCGATTCTCACGCCGCTGGGCATATTCAGGAGAGCACTGGCGGCGGGGCTTCCTTCGCCGCGAAAGCGCAAGGCAGATCCGGCCAGAGTGGTGATTCTGCCATTGGCTGTGTGTT
>CALFYN010000222.1 GCA_937952345.1 uncultured Acidobacteriota bacterium | reverse complement strand
CCATCGCCGAACTCCGCCGCACCAAGGCCGGCTTCGTCGATCGCATGCCCGCCGTAGTGGAAAAAATCGGCTAGAACGCCTCCGAACGCGAAAAGTCACTCCGGACTTCCACGCACCAGCCCATATTACAGAAACGTGTCGATCACGTTTCAATTGCATTTACACGTTCGCCGCCTCGGTATATACTTGGGCCAGTTCCAGCTATTGTTAGGCTCGCGAAGGGAGTCCGTATGCGTCGTTATCCGATCTCCTGCTGCTTGTTCCTATTGGCTGCATGGGCGCTGCCCGCTCAAGAGTTCCGCGGAACCATTCTCGGCCGGGTCACCGATTCCACGGGAGGCGTACTCGCCTCTTGCCCCGTCAGCATTACCAACGAAAGTACAAATACAGTGGTGAAGACCACCACTACTGTGGCGGGCACCTTCGTTGTGCCCTTCCTGGTCCCCGGTTCCTACACCGTCACCGCGCAATTGAGCGGGTTTCGCACCTTCCAGCGCCAGAACATCATTGTCCAGGTGCAGGACCGTATCGAAATCGACATCGTCCTCGAGCCTGGCCAGGTCAATGAAACCGTCGTCGTGCGCGGCGAGACGCCTCTGCTCGAAACGGCCAGCGCCTCCGTTGGCCAGGTAGTCGGTCAAAGCAGCATCGTCAACCTGCCCATGAACGGGCGTGCCGTCTATCTCATGGCTCGCATCGTCCCGGGTATGGTGCCCACCGACACACGTCTCTTCACCCGCCCCTTCGACAATGGAGCGGTTTCCAATGTGTCCATGGGAGGCAGCCGCGCCAACAGCAACAACATCCTGCTCGACGGTATCGCCAACATGAATATCACCAGCCAGGTGGCCTTCGTGCCCTCGCCCGATGCCGTTCAGGAAATGAAGGTGCAAATCAACACCTACGACGCCGAGTTTGGACGCGCCGCCGGCGGAGTCCTCAATGCCACCGTTAAGTCCGGGACAAATCAGTTTCACGGATCACTCTACGAATTTTGGAGAAATGACATTCTCGAAGCCAACAGTTTCATCAATAATGCGGTCCGCGAGGGGAAACCAAGGCAGCGCTACAACCTGTTTGGCGCCACCGCCGGCGGCCCCGTCTACATCCCCAAACTGTACGACGGGCGCAATCGGACTTTCGTCTTCGGGAGTTGGGAGGGAATCCGCCAGGCCGACCCCACCTCATTGCTCACCACCGTCCCGGCGGCGGACCACCGCGAAGGTAACTTCGCCAACACCAGCGATCCGCAAGGTCGCCCGCAGACCATCTATGATCCCTTCACCACACGCGCGAACCCTGCCGTTGCCGGCGGTTTCCTGCGCGATGCCTTCCCCGCCAACCGCATTCCGCGCGCTCGCATGGATCCCGTGGCATTGAAAATCCTCGAGCAATACGCCCCCTCCAACAAGCCCGGAGCCGGCCCAACAGCGGTCGACAATTTCTTCTGGCAAGGAGCCTCGCCCGACGATTATGACGCCTTCATCATTCGAACAGACCATAACTTCACTGACCTCCACCGCCTGTTCGCACGCGTCTCCGCCAGCCGCCGGCCAAGGCTGGGCGACGACAATATCTTCGATACCCTGGCCACGCAGTCGCGCTTTCTCAACCGGCTCAGCCGCGGCGGCGCCGTCGACTACGTCTACAACATGCGGCCGACCCTGCTCCTGAACATCCGCTACGGCGTGTCCCGATTCGGAAACGTAACCGAATACCGTCCCCGCGATTTCCAACTCAGTTCCCTCGGTTTTCCCAAAGCCCTGGAGAGCCAGGTGCTCCGCCAGTCGTTCCCCGTCGTCTCCATCACCGGCTTCCAAACATTGGGCCGCACCGGCGACGCGGAGGATTTCAGTGATGTCCACACGCTCCAGGCAAGCATGACGCGTATTGGAAGCCGCCACGCCCTCAAGTACGGCTTCGAAGGCCGTGTCTACCGCGATGTCGGCAATAGCGTCGGCAATGCGTCCGGCACCTACTCCTTCAACGATGCCCGCACGCGCGGCCCGGACCCCGTACGCAACCTGGTCAGCGGCCACCCCGTTGCCTCCTTCCTGCTCGGAACCCCCAATAGCGGCAGCATCGACAAGAATGTGGCCACGGCATTCCAGAATATTTTCTATGGCGCCTACATCCAGGATGACTATCGGGCCACCTCCAAAGTGACGCTCAACCTCGGATTCCGCTGGGAGTATGAAGATCCACGAACCGAACGTTATAACCAAATGACGCGTGGATTCGCCTACAACGCACCCAACCCCCTGCAATCGGCCGCGCCCGATCTGCAAATCAACGGAGGTCTGCTCTTTGCCGCCGTCAACGGCCAGCCGAGAGGACAAACCAACGCGGTCTGGAAAAATTTCTCTCCTCGCATCGGCTTGGCATGGGAATTAAACCGGAAGCTGGTGCTGCGCACCGGATATGGCGTATTCTTTTCCGGCACCACCACCCAAGGCCGCGGCACCGCGGCTTCCCCCGGCTTCAGCGTCGCCACTCCCATGGTGACCAGCCTGGATGGAGTCACTCCAGCCGACCTGCTCAGCAATCCATTTCCCAAAGGCCTCCTATCCCCCATCGGGCCATCCGACGGCCTCCTCACTCTGGCCGGTCAGAGTGTCACCTTTACGGAAGTGTCCCGGCCCGTTTCCTACTCGCAGCAATATAGCTTCGGCTTCCAATACTCGCCCCAGCAAAACCTGGTTGTCGAAGCCACTTATTCGGGAAATAGGGGTATTCATCTGCAGAATAGCAACCTCAATATCAACCAGCTCACAACGCAACAGATGGGCTTGCAGGATGCGCTGCTGGTGCGGCTGCCCAACCCCTTCTTCGGGAGAATTCAAACCGGTTCCCTGGCTTCCGCCACCACCACCAGGGCACAGTTGATCCGGCCGTATCCCCACTTTACCGGCGTCACTCTCCGCGAATTCACCGACGGCAGCTCCACCTACCACGCGCTCTTCTTCAAAGTGGAGCGCCGCTTCGCTACGGGCCTCACCTTCCTTGCCAGCTACACCAATTCCAAACTGCTCGACAACATCGGCGCCCGCCAGAATGTCTACAATCTCGCCGCTGAGCGTTCGCTGTCGACCATTCATTCCCCGCAACGGCTCATGCTGACCGGCGTGTGGGAACTTCCCATTGGCCCGGGCCGCCGCTGGCAACCGGCGGGCAACGTCGTGGCAAAGAAGGTGCTCGAAGGCTGGCAAATCAACTGGATCAGCACCTTTCAGAGCGGCATTGCGCTCCCGCTCACCAGCAGCGTGAACACCACACAGTCGCAGGGCGGTGGACAACGCCCCAACAGCACCGGAGCATCCGCCAAACTGGAGGGCCCCGTCAAAGACCGGCTCGGCCGCTACTTCGACACGTCCCGCTTCGTCGCCGCTCCCGCCTACCAGTTCGGAAACCTCGCCCGCACCCTCCCCGATGTCCTCGGGCCTGGGATCCATAATTGGGACGTTTCCCTCATCAAGGATACCCGCATCGCCGAAAGGGTCCGCTTTCAGATCCGCGGAGAAGCATTCAACATCTGGAACCACCCGGCCTTCGCCGATCCGGGCCTTTCCTTCGGAACAGCTTCCTTCGGACGAATCAATGCCATCGCCAATCGCGCCAATCCGGCACGGCAAATCCAATTGGCGGGACGCATGGTTTGGTAAAACGCGGGCCTGAGCGCGCGCATACAATGAAGCAATGCGCGCGCTATTCCGAATCGTCCTGATCCTCGCCGCACTCTACCTGCTCGCCGCGGGAACCCTCTTCGCCATCATGTGGCTCCCGCCGGCCCGCTTCGCCGCCATCGCCGCGCATATCCCCGGCCCTGTGCTGCTCCGCTATTTCCCCTTCCCCACCGCCTGGTCCATCGCCCGCGCCGGCAGCCTCTCCCCCGGCGATCCCGCCCCCGCTTTCGATCTCCCCCGCCACGGCAACACCGGCCGCGTCACGCTCCAGCAACACGCCGGACGCCCCGTCGTCCTCATCTTCGGCAGCTACACTTGACCGCCCTTCCGGCGGGAGGTTCCCGCCCTCAACAGCCTCTATCACCAGTACAAGGATCGCGCCGATTTCTACGTCGTCTACATCCAGGAAGCGCACTCGAGCGACGGCTGGCAACTCCCCGTCAACGAGCGCCAAAACGTCATTTACGCCGATCCCAAAACCGCCACCGAACGCGAAGCCGTCGCCGAGGCCTGCATCCGCGGCCTGAAAATCGAAATCCCCGCCTTGATCGACACCATCGACAACGCCACCGAGAAGGCCTACTCCGCCTGGCCCGATCGCCTCTACGTCATCGACACGCAAGGCCGCATTGCCTTCAAAAGCGCCCCCGGCCCCTACGGCTTCCATCCCGCGCAACTGGAAGAAGCCCTCAAGCGCGTCATCGCTTCCCCCGCAACTCGATGACGTCCACGGTGTGTCTTTTCGAATCGGCATAACCGGTTGCCACGCGAATCCGCTCCACTTCCACTCGCAACGCCTCCGACTCCTTTTTTCGCTTCGCGGCCTGCAACACACCCGCATGGTCCAGCATCTGCACCACCGTCTGCGGATGGTTCGGACCCAACATCTCACGCATGAGTTCCACGGAGCGCTCGCTGATGCTCACCGCCTCCTCCATCTGCTTCTGCTGAATCAGTGTCGCGGTGAGCCCGCCAAAACAGCGGAGAATTGTGGGATTCGCCTCCGGAAGCGAAATCTTTCGCCAATTCGCAATCGCCTGCCGGAGGATCTGTTCTCCCTTGGCGGCATCGGTCCGGACCAATGCGGTTCCAAGCCCGCAATGGCCACGGATCGTGTCAGGATGAGCAGCGCCCAGACGATCCTCCAGGCTGCGAACCGCGGGAACAAGCAGCCGCAGTGCCTCCTTCTCTCGCCCCACAATGACGAGCATGGTCCCCAGATTCATGGCTTGCGCATGGAACTCGGGATGTGTCGCACCGAGGTTCTTCTCAAGAATCGCCATGGACCTGCGAAATGCCTTCTCCGCCTTCGTGTACTGGCCACGCACGTAGTAGATGAGCCCAAAGCCATCCCAAACCGGCGCCAGCCGTATATGCTCGGGCGGCAGATATTGTCCGGCAATCCGCAAGGCACGGCGCAAGTCGGCTTCTGCTTCCTCCGTGCGGTACTGATTCATCCTCGCTTCCGCCAGGGAGGTCAGCAGCGCCACGACCACGTGAGGCACGGCGGATACCTTGTTTTCCACCAGTTCGAGACCACTTTGCAGGAGCGGTTCGGCAACCGTGAATTGCCCCAGTTCATTCTCCAGCGAGCCGATGGAATACATCGCCGACGCCCGGTAGGCAGCGCTTGTCTCGCCCGTGGGAGCCTCTGCCAGAATGCGCTGCGCGAGGGCCTTCGCTTCCGTCAACCGCCCGGCTCGCTTCAGTTGCAGGACCTTGGCCGCCGGCGTCTGATCCTCCGCCGCCGGGTTGCCCTGCGCACCGTCCAATCGGACTGCGAGCGCGGCCAACACGAAAATGCGTTTCATATTCCCTCCCAGGCGCAGCCACAAAGCACGTACTGCACCAACTGCAAAAGGAAAGGATTTTCGCATTCCGGTTGCGGCCGCCATGAACCGCAGGGTTCACCGGTGAACCGTTTTGTTCTCTACTCCCGCAACCCCTTGCGCAACGGCTGCAGGAAACGCAGCGTCAGCAGCATCACCACCGTCAGCACAATCGCGATGTGATACATCCCGAACCCCACCGCCGCCCCCACAATCCCGATGCTCCAGATACTCGCCGCCGTCGCCGTCCCGTGCACGCTCCCCCGCTCCCGCAAGATCGCTCCGCCCCCCACAAATCCAATCCCCGTAATCAACCCCTGAACGATCCGTGAATAGGCATCCGGCGTCGCCCCCGGTATGCTCATCCCCACCAGCACCAGTCCGCAACTCGCCACCCCCACAATCGGAAACGTCCGCACACCCGCCGTCCGTTCCTCCTTCTCCCGGTCCCACCCAATCGGAAACGCCAGTGCATAGGCCAGCATCAGTTTCAGTGCGTCCGGCAAAAACGTATTCCACCAGTACTCGTTCACACCTTCACAATACACCCGTTCCTCGGTCTTGCCCGAAGCATCACAGCCTGCTCGGAAAAAAATCAGTGTCACTTTCCCGCCACGCATCATTCCTCAACGGCGCCGCCACCCGCAGTCTCGCCGGCGGCAAGGAGTACAGTACAGAATCCAGATCACCAAACCCGCCGAGGCCAAATTCTCCCAATCCGCAACCCTCGGCGGAACCGGCAAAGACGCCGGCGTCTTCTGGTTCACCTTGGGCGGAGGCGCCGCATGAAACGCAACATCCCCCTCGCCCAACTGGCCCTCGACGGCGCATTCGGCGTCTTCTACAAGGACTTCATCCTCCAGTCCAAGCCCTCCGCCCCCATCAGCAAGACCGCGCCACAGGCCACTCTCATCGACCTAGATGGGCTGGCCAACAAAGCCACCGCCGACTTCGGCCTCACCTGGGTGAAATGGAATCCCAACGCCGGCACAGCCTGCCAGGAAGCCGCCTGCATTGCCTCGCTGCGCGATAGCGGCAAGGCTGCCTCCGACGACGCCGCGAAAAAACTTCCGGCGGCGAAACCAATTATCGCCCGCGGCAAGTTCGGCCGCGAAACGTACAAATTCACCCGCTCTCCCGCCTTCGCCGACGAAAAGGAAACCCATACATCCAGCGAATTCCTCGCCGGCCTCGGCATCATTCGCACCGTTCAACGAATCCACCACCCTCCGCTGCCGCACCATTTCCGTGGGCCCGCCCCAAGCCACCCTCAACCGCCTCATCTCCGTCCAGGGCCGCCTCTTCCCGGCCTCCCGGCTCGCCCTCAATCCCCAAATCACCTACAACACCGCCACCGGCGCCGCCGCCGGTTGGCGCTCCGATACCCGGACCTTCAAAGTCTCCGTATTCGTTGGC
>CALFYN010000221.1 GCA_937952345.1 uncultured Acidobacteriota bacterium | reverse complement strand
CAGCACCAGCGGAGTCCCATCCAATTCCCCATGGATCTCCTCCGGCCGCAGCGTCCCCAATCCCGTCCCCATGATCGAAATCACCCCGCCCCCAGCCGCCGCCCGCCCCAACCGCGCCCGCCGCCCCGCTTCGTCCCCCACCGGAGCCAGAATCCCGAAATACGAATCCACAATCGCCACCGCCGCCATCCCGACTGCCACGCCATCATATTGCAGCGCAACCAGCGCATTGCCCAGCGGCAGTGCCGGCAACCGCACCCGGAATCCCGAACAGTCCAGTCTCTCCAGCACCTCTCCATCACGCCACTCCCCGCCCGCCACGGACCGCGCCCGTACCACTACCTGATCCGCATTCGCGCATTCCTGCCGGTTGTAGAAATACGAAGACCGCACATCCGCCAGCGATCCCGGCGCCAACTCGACCCCTTCCTCCACCGGTCCCCCAACTCGCCACTGCTCCGCCGGATGGTACACCGCCACCCACGTCTCCACCCCTTCCTGCCCGCAAAGCAGGCCCGCCATCCAGGCCAGCGCGGCAAATCCGGCACGCATGGTGTAATCATAGCGCAATAATTCACGGAATAAAATTGATTTCGCCATACATTGCAACCTTTTACACCAGCGCCCTCTTGCAATAATAGGCTTCACGCATCGCACAGTTCTCCTGGAAGGTGCTGTGAATTTTTCCCGCCCTACGGGGCGACTGCGATGTTGAAGGTCGCCGCCTTGTACCCGGGACTACTGCATCTCACGGAGACCTGGGTGGGTGGGGGCAATGGAAGCGATTCCGGAAGACGCATGTCGAACTGATAGACGCCGGTCAGCGTGGGGGCCAACCCCGCGAACAGGATGGTCAGCGGGAGGGTAACCCCTCCTGTCTGCGGAGACGATAGATAGCCTTGGCACTCGTACGGCAGTACGACCCTGGAGAGCGGCGAAAGGGGCGTTGGCCCCATACCCACTGGCGGGTCTACCGGGCCGAAGCCGGCGCCGAACAGATGGAGAATCTCACCGGGGCGGGCCGGGCTTTCGCGAGTCACCGGACCTCGGAAGTCCTGATGCGCAACACTCTCGAACGAAGGCCAGACCTCATACAATAGTGCGCGGTGGGAGCCAAACCAGTCCGGCGTGCCGGGCTTGCGGAGGGTGAGAGATAGCTCCCCGCCGGTGGGCAACGTCCACGGCAGTTGGAAGCGGACGAGTTGCGGCTCGATCGAGAAGACGGGTGCTGCCCGTCCGTCAATGCTGATCTCGAGGGATTCACCGGGCATGACCGCTGCCGGCAGGGCAAATGGCTGGCCAGGCGTTCCCTGGATCACCCATGGATGCCAGCGATCGGTTCGTGCGGAATACACCGGCAGGAACAGCCCAGGAAGTGGCTTGGTGAGTTGCGTGACCGCGAGAGAGTCTGTATCGATCCGCATGAGGCGGCCCCGCCGGGTGAGCGCCCACACCACTCTGCCGTCGCCGGACAGCACCGCGGTGGAAATCCCTTCCTGCTCCGATGTGACTTGGCGGCGGGTCATCGGGCTCGTCTCCAGCAGATGCAACTGCGGCAATCCGCCCGCCCCCTGGACGGACAGCACTAGCAGACGGGTGCCGTCGTCGCTGAGTTGCGGATCCCTATCGGAAAACCCGTCAGGCGTCACGGCGGTCGGCGAGGCGGTGCCCTCCTCCCCCAATAGCAACAGACTTACGGAACTCCTTCCGGAGGCACTGTCCACTTCGGACCAGGCGATCCGCCGTCCCTCCCCATCGATAGTGCCGGAATCCGCCCAGGCTTCTCGAAGAAGCTGGAAGTCGTATTCGCCAGGACGGTAGAGACGCAACCCACTGCCCGCGAGCACGGCGGTTCCGTCATCGGCGATGCCGTTCTTCCACCAGGTCCTCATAACCGAAGCGCTCGTGACGGTCCGGAAACGGCGGTTGCCGGCGAGATCGTAAATGCTGACTTCGGGAAACCCGCTGTTTTGGCCCACAGCCAGTCCCAGCGCCCACTTGCCGTTCGGACTGAGCCGGACGCGGCCTGGAGCGGTCAGGATGATCTCGCCGCGATCGTTGTATATGGTGCTGTAATCGTTGTATCCGCAAAGGGAACTGCTGACGGCGCCGTTGCATTCCTTCAGAGCCTGAATCGACAAGGCCGATCCGCGGGAGGCGAGATGGATGCCGTCGATGGAATAGGCATTGGTCATCTCGGCGGTTACAATTTCCCCTACGTTGTAGTAGGGCCAGCGGGAGGCGATCCGGTCCAGGACCAGGAACTCCTCTATACCGGAGGTGGTGGCAACGAACGCCTTACCCCAGGCAGGTTGCCCGGCGCCTGTCTGAGAAAGTTCGGTGGTGAAGAACAGGACATCGCCGCGGTAACCGGTCGACATGCTGCTGAATTGCGCCCATAAAGGCGCCACAATAAACGCGGCTACAGCGGTTACCCTCACGTCTCAGCCATACCAGAGAAAGCGCCGGCGATCAAGCCCCGGCGGAACGTACTACTTCCAGCCCGCAATGGAACCCGATTAAATTTATTTTTCCCACAATATCACGGCTTTAACCGGCCACCCTCTTGAAATAATCCACCCATAAATGCCACCCTCCAATCCAGGAAAGGATCAGCTAAAATCATGGCCACTCCCCAGCAAACCGCCGCCAATCAGGCCAACGCCCAGCTCTCCACTGGCCCACGCACCGAGGCCGGCAAAGCCGCCTCCTCCCAAAACGCCCGCAAACACGGGCTCTCCTCCCAATACCTCCCTCTATCCCCCGAAGAGCGCCCTCTCTTCGAACAGCTCGAGGCTGACCTCCGCTCCCAGGTCAACCCCTCCGGAGCCCTCCAGGAAAGCATCTTCATCGAACTCGCCGCCGCGGCCTGGAAACGCAACATCGTCAACCGCCTCCTCGCCGAAGCCGGAACCTCCACCGAATCCCTCTTCGCCGACGAAATCCCTGACCGCGTGAGAAAGCTCCTCCGCCACAAGGCCGACCAGGACCGCGCCTTCAACCGCTCCCTCCGCCAACTCCAGGAACTCCAGACCGCCGAACTCCGCCGCCAACCCGGCGAAACACCCACCCTCGCCCGTCCCATTACAAAACGAACCCAATCCCCACCCCTCCAACCGGAAGAACAGGCGAAACCCATCCGCCCCGGCACACCCAACTTCACCCAAAACTTCCCCAAATCCGGAGCCGCCTGAACGCGCGCTCCCCATTCATGACCCTATAATGAAGGAAAGGGCTCATGAAGAAGTTTTACATCGAAACGTTCGGATGCCAGATGAACGCCCATGACTCCGAAAAGGTCATCGGTACGCTCGTCGATAAGGGCTACGGCCAGGTCGAAACCCCCGAGGAAGCCGACCTTGTCCTCTACAACACCTGCAGCATCCGCGACAAGGCCGAACAGAAGGTCTTCCACCGCCTGCAGGAGTTCAAACGCAACCACAAAGGCAAGACCTTCGGCGTCCTCGGCTGCGTCGCCCAGCAGGAAGGCGAACGCATCTTCGAAAAGGCCCCCCACGTCTCGCTCGTCTGCGGCTCAGCCAGCTATAACCAGCTCCCGCGGTTGCTCGTCCAACTCGAAACCGGCAACCGCCGCGTCACCGGCCTCAGCCTCGACACCGAAGACACCTTCGAAACCCCCATGACGCGCCGCGATAACCCCCATCGCGCCTACATCACCATCATCGAAGGCTGCGACAAAGCCTGCGCCTATTGCGTCGTCCCCTACACCCGAGGCCCCGAGCGCAGCCGCACCTCCGAGAGCGTCCTCCGCGAAGCCCGCGAACTCGCCGAACTCGGCTACTCCGAAATCCAACTCCTCGGCCAGAACGTCAACTCCTACCGCGACCCGTCCCCCGCCGCCCTCACCTTCGCCCAACTGCTCGACGCCGTCGGCCGTGTCGGCGGCATCCGCCGCGTCCGCTTCACCACCTCCCACCCCCGCGACTTCGGAAAAGATATCATTGACGCCATGGACGCCAATCCGAACCTTTGCAATCAGGTTCACTTGCCCGTCCAGTCCGGCAGCAACAACGTCCTTGCCGCCATGCAGCGCCTCTACACTCGCGAAGACTACATGCGCCGCATCGAGTGGATGAAGAACTCCCACCGCAACATCGCCATCTCCACCGACATCATCGTCGGCTTCCCCGGCGAATCCGAGCGCGACTTCGAACAAACCCTCGCCCTCCTCGACGAAGTGGAATACGATTCCATCTTCAGCTTCAAATACTCGCAGCGGCCCAACACCCCGGCCCTCGGCCTCACCGATCATATCCCCGACGGCGAAAAAGGCCGCCGCCTCACCATCCTCCAGGAGAAACAGCGCGGCATCCAACTCCGTCGCAACGCCGATTACATCGGCCACGTCGAGGAAGTCATGGTCGAAGGTTTCAACAAAGCCACCGGCCAATGGATCGGCCGCACCTCACAGCACAAGACACTGAACTTCACTACTCCACAACCCACGGAACAATCGCTCACCGGCAGCTATCTGTCCGTCCGTGTCCTGCGAGCGGGTCCCAACTCCCTCGTCGGCGAAGCCGTCTGAAAGGAATCAACATGGAAGTCGAAATGAAAATTCGGGGCTTGATGATGGATCCTGTCACCAACATGCCCATCGTCATCCTCAAAGACACCAACGGCAACGCCATCCTTCCCATCTGGGTCGGCATCTACGAAGCCAACGCCATCGCCCTCGAAATCGAAAAGGTGTCCACGCCTCGTCCCATGACGCACGATCTCATCAAGACCGTCCTCATGGGCCTCGACACCGCCGTCCGCAAAGTCGTGGTCAGCGAACTCAAGGACGACACCTTCTACGCCCTCATCTGGCTCGAAAAAGACGGCGAATTGATCACCGTCGATTCCCGCCCCTCCGACGCGCTCGCCCTCGCCCTGCGCCTCGATTGCCCCATCTTCGTCGACGACGCCGTCCTCAAGTCCTCCAAAATGGCCAACGCCGTCTCCGACCGCGTCAACAACGACGAACTCCGCCGCTGGCTCGAGAATCTGAACGACGAAGACCTCGGCCGCTACAAGATGTAATGGAACAGATCCTCGAGCGCCTGGCCGCCGCCAACATCCAACTCCTTCCGATCACCCAGATCGAGACCCACTTCGTCTTCGAGCGCGAAGGCTTCATCTCCCTCGTCGAACGTACGCGCGATGGCTCCTTCGGCCGCATCGGCGCCGCCGGACTCCTCACCGAAAGCGGCATGGCCGTCCTCATCGAGCGCTCGTCTAAAATGCTCTTTGTCGCCAAAGGCCTGGAAATCGAAGCGAGCGAGCAACAAGTCCTCGCCCTCCGCGCCTTTGACAGCGATCTCCGCGAGGCCCTCGCTCCTTAACATTCATTTACAATCCATTGCTAACCCGCCGCCTTCCTGCTCCGTCTGTATAGGCATGAGAAGCAAGGCAATCAAAAAAACAATACAAGTCGCAACCGTTGCGGCGCTTCTCGGCGTCTTCGCACTCCAAGCTAAACCTGCTGCCGCCGGGGCCTGCCGCTTCGCGCACTATTTCGCAGCCGTCAGCCGCGCCGATGTCGATACCAACCTCTTTGAAAAGCTCGTCTTCACAATACTGCTCAGCAGCCAGGATGCCGCCCCCAAAGCCCGCGGCATCCAACCGACTTGAGCCTCACCGCTCCTGATACTGCAACTGGTACAGCTTCCAATAGATGCCCCTTTGCGCCAGCAGCACCTGGTGCGTACCCACTTCGCGCAACTGCCCTTTGTGCATCACGAAGATGCGGCTCGCCCGCTGGATCGTCGACAACCGGTGCGCCACGATGAGGCTCGTCCGCCCTTCCACCAGCCGCTCCAACGCCAGCCGGATGCGCACCTCCGTCTCCGTATCCACGCTCGATGTCGCTTCATCCAGAATCAGGAACGAAGGGTCGTGCGCCAGCGCCCGCGCGAAGCTCAGCAACTGCTTTTGCCCCGTCGATAGCCCCGCCCCGCGCTCCTTCACCGCATGCCGGAACCCATCCGGCAGTCCGCTCACGAAGTCCGTCAGATTCACCTGATCCACCGCATCGCGCAGTTGCTCTCCCCCGATCCCTTCCGTCCCTAGCCGGATGTTCTCTTCCAGCGTCCCCGTGAACAGAAACGAATCCTGCAGTACGATGGCAAAACGCTGCCGCAGTTCCTCCAACGGCACCTTCCGGATATCCACTCCCCCAATGCGGATGGCGCCCTGCTGCACATCGTAGAAGCGCAGCAGAAGATTCGTCAGCGTCGTCTTCCCAGCCCCCGTATGCCCCACCACCGCGATCGTCTCCCCCGGCTCAATCCGGAAGCTCACATCGCGCAGCACCCACTCATCCTCTTTATACGCAAACCATACGCGATCAAACTCGATCGCCGCCGGACCCGCGGGCAGTGACGCCTCCTTCGCGCCAACCACGTGCGCCGGCGTATCCAGCAATTGAAAGATCCGCTCCGCCGCCGAAATCGCGGACTGTAATATATTATATTTCTCGCTCAAATCCTGAATCGGACGAAAGAACCGGATCGCATACTGGAAGAACGCCACCAGCACCCCAAGGCTCAGTTCCCCAGCCCCTACGTGATACCCACCGTAGGCCAGCAATGTCGCCACTGCGCCCAGCCCGACGAATTCCACCGCCGGATAAAACCACCCATACGCCACAATCGCGTCCTTGTACGCCAGCATGTGCTCGCGATTGACCTCGGTGAACTCCTCCCTGCTGCGCTGTTCCCGATTGAACAACTGCAACACCGCCATTCCGCTCACATGCTCCTGCAAATAGCTGTTGATCCGCGCCACGGCCGTGCGAATGCGCCGGTTGCTCACCGATACATCCTTGCGGAACTTCACCGTGATGGCCAGCAACAACGGCAGCGACAGCAGAATCACCAGAGTCAGCGGAACGCTCAACTGCAGCATTACACCCACCACCAGCAGCAGCAGCACAAAGTCGCCGATCGCCGTCACCAGGCCCGCCGAGAACAACTCCGACAGCGTATCGGCATCCGTCGTCACCCGAGTCAACAGCCGTCCCAGCGGCGTACGGTCATAGTAGGCCACATCCAGCCGCTGCAGATGCTCCATCGTCTGGTGCCGCAGATCGAACAACGCATACTGCCCCGTGCGGCTCATCAAATAGGTCTGCACAAAGTCCGAAATGAGGGAAATGATCAGCGCCGCCAGAAACAGCAGCGACACCACGGTCATGCCCTGCCATGGATCCTTCGGCAGATACGCATCCAGCACGGAACGGCCGGCCTCCGGATTCGGCGCCAGGTACGTGTCGATCGCATAACGCGTCAGCAGCGGACCCACGACATCGGCCGCCGCGTGCACCAGCATGCACACGAGCGCAATCAGCACCGTGCCACGATACGGCCACAGATACCCGAGCAGCCGCCGCAACAAGCGGCCGTCGTAACTTTTCCCCGATACTTCCTCGTCCATCAGGCGCCCAACCCCACAGCCAAAGCCACGAAATCCTTGGCCACGACATCGAAATCGGGATCGGGCGGATCCGCCTTCCCGCCGGGCCCGCGTTCCAGCCGACGCGGCACATACGCCGTTTTCAATCCCGCCTGCCGCGCGGCGCGCAAATCCCCAATATGCGCCGCCACCATCATCAACTCACCCGGCTTGCAGCCCAGGTAATCGGCGGCCATCAGGTAGACTTCGCGGTCGGGCTTGTAATGCTTCGCCATCTCCGCGCTCAGCACCACGTCCCACGGCAGCTTGCCCCACTTCGCCATGTTCGCCAGCAAAGACGTATTGCCGTTACTCAAGGTCGCAATGAGATACCGCTTCTTCAACCGCGTCAATCCAGCCACCGAATCGGGCCACGGGTCCAACCGGTGCCACACCTCGTTGAAACGCACCTTCTCTTCCTCGCTCAAGCCCTGGACATCAAACTCAATCAACAGGTCATCAAGAATCATCCGGTGCAAGGCGTCGATCTTCGTCCATCCGAGTTCGCCCTTGCGCACACGATTCATAGCCGGTCCGTACCCGGCCCGCCAGCGGTCGGCGAACTTCGCCCAATCCACGTGCAGGCCCTTCGCTTTCCCCAGCGCCTTCCCATCGCGAATGATCGACGAGCGCCAATCCACCACCGTACCGAACACATCGAAAGCGAGCGCCTTCACCCCGCCTGTCGCTGCCGCAGCCATCGTCATGCCTGCCCCCATTGCCGCCAATGCGCTTCTCCGAGTCACCAACCCCGGATGATACCATGCAACCAGCGATGAGGGACTACACGAAGAAGGTGCTCGCCGCGGTGCGCCGCATCCCGAAAGGCAAAGTCGCAACCTACGGAGAAGTAGCGGAGGCAGCCGGTTTCCCTGGAGCAGCCCGAGCCGTAGCCACAGCCCTCCGCGCGGCGGGCGGCAGCGTCCCCTGGTGGCGAGTGATCGGGAGTGGCGGCAGAATCTGTCTCCGCGGAGCCTCCGCCCTAGACCAGCGCATGCGGCTGGAACAGGAAGGCGTGTCCTTTCGCGACGCGCGGGTGGCTACAAAACGACGCGTGTCCACTCCAGCTTAGGCCTCTGAAAGTTAATCAACAAAGCAACCTTCAATCCCGACGCCTTCAAATAGTTGAGGCATTGCGCGGTATGCTGGCCAACCAGCGAATCGACACATTTCAACTCCACAATAACCGCCCCCTCAACGACAAGATCGGCTACATACTCACCCACACACTGTCCTTTGTAACAAACCGGAAAGAAAGCCTGAGCCTTAGCATTCAACCCGCGCAGACCCAACTCCCGAAGCAAAGCGCGCTCATAGACTTTCTCCAGGAACCCCGCCCCCAAGACATTAGCAACCTCGAAGGCAGCCCCAAGGATCGCCTCAGTCAATTCCGATCTGTGTGCATCTGTGTCCATCTGTGGCCCATAAATAAAGTCCCCCGA
>CALFYN010000220.1 GCA_937952345.1 uncultured Acidobacteriota bacterium | reverse complement strand
TGGCTATCGCCCACCGACCCAGCACGCGAGCATCACGTACAGTGATGTCTCTTCTAGACACTAAGACATGCCAAACATCATCTCGAACATCCATTGGCACCACATTGCATGAGAATAGTCTTGCCAAGCAGTTCGTTGGGAGCAACGATAGAGCTTGTGGCGTCGGCACCATGAACACAACAGCTCCCGTAACGCTCACTGTTGTGCACATAATTGCTGTGAACAAAGCGATAAGGCTCTTTCGACTTCTCGACGCCCTGTAGTGGATCGTGTTTCGAGTGCCGCATTCCGAACACCGCTCATTTGCGGAGCGCAGCATGTACCCGCACTGAACACACCTGCGATCATCACGAGCTCTAACCCACCTGCGCATAGCCCAAACTGCGCATGTAACACCTGTAAACGCAGCGATCAGCCATCCAATTACGACTACAATCTGAAGCGACACTGCTAGCCTCCACTACCTGTAGCAATCTGCATGACAGCTGTGATATATCATATCAAATGTGTGCCGTCGTTGCTGCTCAAGGCGATCGGCATCAGTAATGCATTGTGATCTCTGAATAGGGTCGCTGATACCGTAGCACTCGTTGATTTGCTGCTGGTGAAGCGCGTCAGAGCAAAGAAGCGCCGCATTCTTCCTCATAAAGCAGCATCTTGCGCAATCCGCTCTGGTTGGAGGATCTGGAGGGGTTGCAACTAGGTGGCGACAACCCGTTGCAGTACCACTGAGATCGCTGCACTCGCGGTGGCTAATTGGTTGTGGAACAGGGATCTCGATTCGCCACGGCACTATGATAGGGATCTTTGGAATAATGACGACAGTCGGAGGATAGAACTTGTTATGACACGCAAGGTAACAAGGTATATCAAACCCGATCGTATCGATGCAGCAGTCGACACATGAGAGCATGCTTTGGGATTGCGAAGCACAATCGGCAATTCTTCTCCTGTGTGGCTGCCACAGATTGCCGGGTTGTGCTTTCCCGCCTCCGCATCCTAGCGACTCACTACAGCCGTGGGTCGCCAAGCCGCTGGGATCTCGCCTAACCATACTCTGTGACTCTGAATACTCATACAACCCCATCCCATCGACATACCCCAGCGGATCTCTGCGCGTCCACCTTCCGGTGTCGGGATCGAGGACGCGGTTGCGGACGTGGTACTTGTTGATCGCTGGGTCCCACTCATAGCCCGCGAGGCCCTTGCGGTTGCGGACGCTGAACGTACCCAGGCTCGCGCCGGTGTGGCCTTCGCTCAGGACATTGCGACCGAGGTCGTCCGCTGCACCGTTGCAGTCGAGCCAGAAGAAGAGGTCTGAGGCGTCGATCGTGCCATCGGGCCGCCCGTAGTCCGGATCGCCCGAGTCACTGCTGCCGGTCATGTCGGCCAGGTCGTCCGGGGCACTGAAGAGCGTCGAGAACACCGTCTGATCGTCGCCGTCCACGATGCCGTTGGGGACGAGGTAGTGATCGTCCGCGCCGGTCGCGCTGCCCGTGAAGTCGCCGTTGGTCGAGCCGTGCGGCGTGCCGTAGGGTGCTTGCCCATCACGGGCCTTCGCCCTGGGCCAGGCCCGCTCGATGAGCCGGCCGCGCCTCGCCGCGCTTTGCGGCGACTCCGCCAAGCCAGCCAGGATCGCCACGACATCGGCTCGCCAGTTCTGGCAGTAGTACACGCGGCGATCCAATGTGGCGTCCGCCTCTTCGGGCCATTCGCCGCCATCGAACTCGTCATCCCGCAGGATCACCGCATCAATATACGAACTTGACCCGTATCCCGCAAGACCGGCGGTGTGATACCGGTTACCCGCGAGCTCGGGCATGGCATCGCACCCGAGGTGATCTCACCCCACGCACCACGACGACCGCTCCGTCGCCCGCCTCACACCCCCGCCGGCTGCGGCCCTGCCGCCCGAATCCTGCCGGGAATCTCCTCCAAGCCCCAATGCTCGCTGCGGCAGCGCTTGGGGGTGATGATGCTCATCAGCGCAAACATCCTGTACATCAACCGGATCCCCAGCGCCGGCTTGCCTCGCTCCAGCACGTTCTTGAGCGTGCTGTTGATCATTTTCGCGCCGCTCATCATCCGCTTGGCCGTCTTCGTGCCCGGCGCTGCATCCAGGATCGACAGCGTGAACTCCGTCCCGCCCGCCACCGGCTTGAGGTCATAGACCACAGCGCACGGCGGGTCGTTCAGGTCCGTGAACATGAACGTGTGCGAGAAGCGGTGGGGCGGGTTGAACTCCAGGATCTCGCCCACCACGCCCGTGAACTTGTCGTTGGGCGTCCGCATCGCCAGGGGCGAGCCCGGGTGAAACCCGCTCACGTGCATCCGGTTGTTGAAGAACGCCTTGATCGGCGCATCCGTCCGCGTGATCTCCCGCCACACATCCTCGACCGAAGCATTGATGACGACGGCGAACTTCGACTTGGGCTTGGCTTCTTCAGGCACGGCGAGTTTCCTTCTGCTGAATGTTCGCCTCCAGGCGAGACTTGATGTCGGCCATCCTGGACGACCAGAACGCACTGAATCGATCCGTCCAGCGGTCGTAGATCTGCTGGATCGGCACCGCATTGAAATACAGCCGGCGCTTCCGCCCATCCCGTTCCGAAAGCACCAGCCCCGCATCCTCCAGTGCCTTCAGATGCTTCATCACCGCGTGCCGCGTCATCGGAAAGTGCGAGGCCAGCGCCTCCACATACAGCCCCGGATGGTCGACCAGCAGGTCCAGCATCCGCCGCCGAGGCGCACTGGCCAGCGCAAAGAACACAGCATCTCCGGCGTCCGAATCCATAAGTAACCTATAGGTTACCTGTTGTCGCGGCACATGTCAAGCAGGTTCTTCTCCAGACCCGCGGACCCCTCACCACGCTCAACTCAAGAAAAATCCACCCGCCGCTCAGCGCCGGCCCGTCCCGCTCCGGAACCGACCCAGCACCACCCGCACCACCGGGTTCGCCGCGGGCGCTGCCGACCGCCCGTTCTCACGACGCCGCGAAGGCAGCGCGTCAAGCGCTGCCGCGGTCGAAGCAAACCCGCCCGAAGGATCGAGCGCTTCGTCGAACCATTCATCCCACGCCTTGTCCAGCTTCTTCACCACGCGCGTCGGCGCGATCAGTGCAGCCCCGGGCTCAAGCCCCGTCAGCAGCGTGTAGCCGAGCGCTGCCACGCCCCGCACTTCATCCCGCACCACGTCCGGCGATTCGTTCGCTCCCCGCATCGCCCGCCGCACGCCGTACAACTCGATGTGCAGCGACCCGTGCCGGTCGACCAGCGTTTCATCCGCCCGCACCGCGCCGTGATACAGCCCGTGCTCGTGCGCTGCGCCGACCGCTTCCAGCACCTGCGACATCGCCCGCTCGGCCTCGAAAGCGCCGAATTGGCCGCCCTTCAGGTCCAGCAGCCGGCTCAGCGTCATCAGCCCGTCCTGGTTGCCGACATACGGCGTCACCAGCCAGCCCCGCGTCGCCGTATCGAACGACACCTGCTCCACCGGCAGCAGGTGCGGACTCTTCACTTCGCTCAACCGCTCGAACGCCTGCAGAAACCGCCGGCTCTCCGCCCGGTCCGCAAACGGCGCAAAGCGATACACCACGTGGCTCGACTGCTGCCGCACGTGCAACGCCAGCCAACGCTCACCCAGATCGTGCGCTGCCAACGGACGCGTCAGCCGGTAGGGCCCGAAATACTGACCTTCACGCAAATCGCTCATGAACAGTGCTTCCAGCCCGCAGGGAGAATCTCCACTCCCTCACGAAACACCGACGACGACGCTGCATCCCCGGCCCGTCCTTGGGCCAAAGCAAGGGCCATGATAGGAACGCATGCAGTTCCTGTCATATCGAGCCGCATGGGACGAAATCCCCAAAGGTTTCGACCAGTAAAACCCCTGGGTCCCGCCCCCGCCCTCCACGCCCCAGCCGCACCCAGCCCCATACCATTCCCCGACGACTTCCCGGGCCGCGGCAGGCCGCGCCCGTTTCGATCCCAACACCCGCTGTCACCCGAGACGGAGGAACCCCCCATGACGACCGCTCCCAGCCGCCACACGCACCCCGCATCCTCCGGCTCCAGCACCGACCCCCTCCTCCTGATCGACGTCGACCACGTCCGCTTCTACGTCGGCAACGCCAAGCAGGCGGCCTTCTTCTACGCCCACTGCTTCGGCTTCCAGATCGAGCAGGTCTCCGACCTCACCACCGGCAGCCGCGAGGAAGCTTCTTACCTCCTCACGCAGGGCAACATCCGTTTCCTCCTGACCACCGGCCTCCACAAGGACCACCAGGCCTCGCAGGAAGTCATGCTCTATGGCGACGGCGTGAAGGACGTCGCCTTCAACGTCTTCGATGCGACCAAGGCCTTCGAACGCGCCGTGAAGAATGGCGCCGAGATCGCCAAGGAGCCCTGCACAACCTCCGACGAGCACGGCTCGGTCACCACCGCCAGCATCCGCACCTACGGCCGCGCGATCCACAGCTTCGTCAGCCGCACCGGCAAGTACGACCTGGTTGACGTCAAGAAAGGCGGACAGTTCGCCCCGGGCTACCGCAAGCTCGAGAACATCTCCATCAACGACTACAACCGCAAGCACCCCTGCGGCCTGAAATACGTCGACCACCTCGTCGGCAACGTCGAGGAAGGCAAGATGAACCACTGGGTGGCGTGGTACGAGAACGTGCTTGAGTTCACCATGTTCAAGCACTTCGACGACAAGGACATTTCCACCGAGTATTCGGCCCTGATGTCCAAGGTCATGGCCAGCGGCAACAACCTCATCAAGATGCCCATC